>JAGLOZ010000001.1 GCA_023137595.1 Minisyncoccota bacterium
ATATATTTGACAATAAGTTGAAACTGCTTACAAAATTCTTTAGCCTCAGATGAAGAATTGATCTCCGGTTCAGTAACCAATTCCATAAGCGGAGTGCCAGCGCGATTCAGATCAACCAGCGAATAATCAGCGCCATTCGGATGAAGAAGTTTCCCCGTGTCTTCCTCAAGATGAATTCTCGTTATTCCGATCTTTCTGTCGTTTATTAAAAGACTTCCTTTCTCGCAAAGCGGTTGATCATATTGGGAAATTTGATAACCTTTCGGCAGATCGGGATAAAAATAGTTTTTCCTGTCAAACTTAGAGAACTCAGCGATCTCACAATCCAAGGTCAACCCGGTTTTGATCACATATTCAACCGCCTTTTTATTTGCCACCGGCAAGGTTCCCGGATGCCCCATGCAGATCGGACAGATATTTTTATTCGGTTCCATTTCGTCCGGATTATTCGCGCACGAACAAAACATCTTTGAATTAGTTTTCAATTCCACATGAACTTCCATACCGATCGTTGGTTCGTATTTAATCATATTTATATTTTAATATTTATGTCATCCTGAATTTATTTCAGGATCTTTTGACTGTTACATTAAGCAATTCTATAAAACTTAAATGTCTTGATTGAATTGAAAACACGATCACAGTATTTAAAAAATAATTATATTTGCATTATGAATGATAGCTAATATCAAATAGTATAAATCAAAATACAATTGAAAGTGGATTCTGAAACAAGTTCAGAATGACAATAAAGTTTAAAACGACAAGCTAGAAAGAGAAATCCCTGATTAAACCCCTCCAATTCTTTTTATAATATTCAAATGCCTTATTGAATTCTTTCTTTGAGGTAATTTCTATATTAAAACATTTTAGTTTATCTTTCAATTTTTTGTGAGTTTCTTTTTCTTCTCCTGCCTGAACCATTTTTTCAAGCTCTATAATTTTGCCATATCCTTTTGTATTGTCTAATAAAATTTTTAGATCACCTTGCTTAAATTCCAATCTATATCTTCTCCATCTTATTTCTATTTCATATCCCAGCGACTTCAATAAATTTTCCATATTTTCAAAATCAGAAACATCGAATTTCACTTCAAACTCTTTTCTATGATCATCATGAATCCTTCCTTCCTTCAAAATCAAAAGTGCCTCCTTTTCGTTTCTTCTTAGTCTCAAGTCCTTGTTTCCGGAGAAATAGACCGTTTCTTCATCAATTTCTTTGATAAATCTAGCACCTTTTCTCAATTTTGACAATATTTCGCTATATTGTTTATCATTAACAAAACTTCTCACTTCAACTTCAATGTTTTTGTTTTTCATAATGTTTCATTTTTTATATCTTCATTATATCACAAAAAAATAAATAAAAAAAATGAGAGAGCGACACACATAATCGCTACTCCCGACTTTTGCACTACACAAGATAATACATGCACTACTTAGTACACTTTGATTATCATGTGGCAGCAAACATAGCCTCAAAGCCTGGACCACCGCATAGTGGTATGCCTAAAGGGTCTAAGGCTTTTTTAAGATTCCTGTGCATAGTTTCTCACCTCTCTTTATCTCAATCCTCTACAACAAAATTATACCATCATAAAATATTTTGGCAACTGTATGTACAAACAAATTGGAGTTCACATTTTGGTGTGTATTTTTTTAAAAAAAATCAAAATAATTTGCAACCATTATAAAACTAAGTTATGAGTACTTGTAACTTAGTTTTAAGATGCGTATATTCAAATTTCTAAAATGCCACAGTTCGTATTAAAATTTTAACCAATAACCTCTTTTCTGACGGTCGTCAGAAAAGAGGTTATTTTCGTAAAAGTAATTGATTGGATTATTTCTAGACCTTTTTAATCTTAATCCCCAATTCATCCAACTGCTCTTTTTCAACTTCGCTTGGAGCGCCCATTGTCAGATCTTTGCCATCTCCCGATTTTGGGAAAGCGATTACTTCGCGAATGTCCTTTTCACCACGTAGGATCATAACAAATCGATCAAGACCCATTGCTATCCCGCCATGAGGAGGAGGGCCGTATTCAAAAGCTTT
Source organism: Minisyncoccota bacterium (assembly GCA_023137595.1). Taxonomy (GTDB): domain Bacteria; phylum Patescibacteriota; class Minisyncoccia; order JAHIHE01; family JAGLIN01; genus JAGLOZ01. Next base: position 2,057 of record JAGLOZ010000001.1, read on the forward strand.
CAGGATGTGTTCAAAGCTTTTTTTCTTTTCCTCACTAAATCCGATTAAATCAAATATTTTTTCCTGAATTTTTCGATCATGGATCCTAATGCTTCCACCTGCTACTTCGCTTCCATTCAAAACCAGATCATGCTGGTATGACCTTGTCTTTTCTGGACTACTTTCAAGAAGTTTCAAATCTTCTTTATGAGGCATTGTGAACATATGATGAGCAGGCGCGAAATGACCATTTTCAAACTCTTCTTCAAACAATGGCCAATTTACAACAAAGGCAAAAGCTAATTTATTTTCATCAGCTAAATTAAGTTTCTTAGCTAATTCTATTCTGACCTGCCCCAAAACATTTCTGACAATTTTTTCGCTATCCGCGCCAAAGAATATGATGTCTCCCGGCTCGCCTTTCATTTTCTCAACGATTTTTTGCGATAGATCATCACCTAGAAATTTAACTATCGGGGATTGCAATTCATTTTCTTTGATTATAATATAAGCAAGCCCTTTAGCACCGAATTCTTTTGCAGACTCCGTTAATTTATCAATTTCAGCACGCGAAAATTTAGCCGCTCCCTTGGCGCAAATTGCTCGTACCACTCCCCCTTCTTCAACTGCATTTGTAAAAACTCCAAACCCGCATCCTTTTACAATTTCACTGATATCTTCAATCTCCAGTCCATAACGAAGATCTGGCTTATCAACCCCGTATTTTTTCATAACATCATCATAATTTAATCTTGGAAACGGTTTAAACATTATTTCTTTATCAGATAATTCTCCTACTAATTCTATCATCATCTTTTCCATTAAATTTAGTATCTCGTCTTGATGCACAAAAGACATTTCCAAATCAAGCTGAGTAAACTCCAATTGTCTGTTTCCTCTTTGGTCTTCATCGCGAAAACATCTCGCGATTTGAAAATATTTTTCCACTCCGCCTACCATCAAAAGCTGTTTATATTGTTGTGGTGATTGCGGAAGAGAATAAAAACTGCCTTGATGAAGCCTTGATGGCACAATAAAATCTCTTGCCCCTTCAGGGGTGCTTTTTGTAAGACTCGGAGTTTCAACTTCCCAGAAATCTTTTTGATCAAGATAATCTCTGATAAATTTTATTATTTTATGGCGTATTTCTAAATTATCACGCATTTTTTTTCTTCGTATATCAAGATAACGATATTCCATCCTAAGATCCTCCTTTACATCTTTAGCCTTGTCAACTCCTTCAATTTCTTCAACTTCAAACGGAGGAGTTTTTGATTCGGACAGGATTTCAATATTTTCAACTTCTACTTCGATCTCGCCTGTTTTTAATTTTGAGTTTATCATATCGTCTGGCCTGAGAATAACTTTTCCTTCAATTCTAATTACGAATTCATTCCTCAAATTTTCAGCTGTTTTCCAAGACTTTTCCGAAACTTTCGGATCAAAGGTGATTTGCGTCAGTCCTTCCCTGTCTCTTAGATCAACAAAAATAAGCCCGCCGTGATCTCTTCTGGAATTTACCCAGCCGGATAAGATAACTTTTTCACCTTTGTCTTTCTTTGTTAATTCCCCGCAAGTATGTGTTCTGTATGTTTGCATGGTTTTTGGGTTATGATTTAAATTATTATTGTTTTTTTATATTGACTCGTCTGTAAAATTTTGTCATCCCTGAACTAAATTCAGAACAGACTCTGAACTTGTTTCAGGATCTATTTTATTCTACACTTATTAAACCTATAAATCCCCGAACATTTTAATTAAACTAAAAACACAATTACGATATTTAAAGAATAACCGTGTCTGTGTTGTAGATGATAATCAGTATTAAATAGGATAAATTAAAACGAAACAGAGTGAAGACTCTGAAACATGTTCAGAGTGACAGATTAATACACGCAAATTATAACATTGATCAAATATAATAAAAACTCCGTTCTTATTTAACAAGCATAAAATAAACTCATTAAATAAGAGCGAAGCTTTATTGGTTATTATTGTCATCTAAACGAATAATTTTCATGTTTTAATAAATATTTTCCATCGGACTATCTGTATAATAACAAAAATACAAAAATAGTCAAATTTCTTTGAATTACAAAATGTATAATTTCATTGTCATTCACAGAAATTTAAAAACACGGATGTGCCGCATTGGACCCCGTGTTGTTTTTTAATAGGTATAATAAAAAGTGTTAGGCAAAAAACGTTGGATAGTTCCTGCAAACGAGAAATGGGGGGGTCGGAAATTATATATTTCCCGCTTGTCAAAAGACTAAAAATAGCCGTTTATCGCCTAACATCACTAAAATATAGTAAAATGAAACTATTGTCAAGCAAGTTATCCACAGCATTACATTCTCTCTAGAACATCAATTCCCAACAAATCCAGTCCATTTTTTATAACAACCGCGACTGATTTAGATAGATAAATTCTAGCTTTAGCGATATTTTTCTCTGACTTTAAAATCGGAACAGAATTATAAAAATTGTTATACAAAGAAGCAAGTTCATAAATATACAAAGCAATTAAATGCGGCGAGTTTTCTTGAGCGGAACTTTCTATAACCTCGGGAAATTTAATGAGTTGTCGCATAATGTTTTTTTCCGCGCCCTCTTTCAGTAAGCTAAAATCCGGCTTGTCAAAAACATTAAGACGATCAAGCCTATAAAGTTCATCATATTTTCTTCTAAGAGACTTTATTCTAGCGTAAGTATATTGCAGGTATGGAGCGCTGTTTCCCTCAAAGGAAAGCATTTTATCCCAATTAAAAACAATGTCCGTCATTCTATTCTGCGACAGATCGTTATATTTGATCGCGCTAATACCGACAACCTTGGCTATTTCCTTCTTCTCTTTCTTGGTTAATTTGGGATTTTTTTCTTCAACTATTTTTTGGGAAAGCTTGATCGACTTATTGATCAAATCATCAAGTCTAATCGTTTCTCCTTTTCTTGTAGAAAACTTCTTTCCCGTTTTACCCAAAACCATTCCGAATTTTATATGCTTCATTTCAATATTCTTGCTCAAACCGAATAAATCTGCGGAATAGAACAATTGCTGAAGATGAAGCGCTTGTTCATTGGCAACAACATATAAGATCTTGCGAGGCTTAAATTTTTCTTTTCTATATTTTATCGCCGCTAGATCAGTCGTCGTATATAAATACGCTCCATCAGTTTTCTTTATTAAAAACGGAGGAAGATTATATTCATCAAGACTGATTATAATGGCTCCTTCACTTTTGGAAGCAATTTTTCTGTCCAAACCTTCTTTCACTATTTTTGCCAGCATCTCATCATAAAAGCTTTCGCCCAAAACATAATCAAATTTAATATTCAAAGTTTTATATATTTTCTTAAAATCTTTCAAGCTTTCTCTAACCAAAAATTTCCATATTTTTATATTTTCACCATCTTTATCCTGAAGCTTTTTTGTTTCTTTCCTGGCAAATTCTTCTAATTCTTTATTTTTCTCCGTTTCTTTGTGAAATCTTATGTAAAGCTTCGTCATTTCTTCTATCGGATTTTTATTTATTATTTTTTTATCACCCCAGTTTTTATAGGCATAAATAAGTTTTCCAAACTGTGTCCCCCAATCGCCGAGATGATTGTCGCCGATAACTTTGTATCCAAGGAATTTATATATATTATAAAGAGACTGTCCAATTATAGTTGAACGCAAATGTCCAATATGCATCGGTTTGGCAATATTCGGCGCGGAATAGTCAATAACGACAGTTTTATCTTTACCTATTTCAGAAGATCCAAATTCATTTTTCTTTTTTAAAATTTTACACAAGTTTTGCCTAAATTGTTTGTCAGAAATTCTGAAATTAATAAATCCCGGCTTGGCAATTGTAATTTCACTAAATAAATTTTCATCTTCGCCATCTTCACAAACTTCACTAATTTTATCTTTTATTTTCTCTGCGATCTCCATTGGATCTCTGTTTAATTTTCCAGCCAAAACCATAGCCACATTTGAAGCATAATCGCCAAAACCTTTATCCTGCGGCCACTCCACCACAAAATCAGGGATTTTTACGCCTTGGTATAAATCCCCTACTATTTTATTTAAAGTTTCTTTAATTTCTTTGTTTAGCATAGCTTCATTATAGCATATATTCGATTTTTTTCAAAAAAAGAGAACTGAGTTCAGTTCAATTTATTTTTTTTCCTTCCTTAAGATATGGAATAATACCATCTCTGATTACTAATGTGGTACATCCAGAAAGTAGTATGCTTATCACCAACAATACAATCAGAAACAATATCATATCAGAACGCTGAAACACTTTTACAGTATCTTAATCAGATTCGATATCGAGATTATAGAAAGCATGTTCCTCGTATATATCCTGCACTGAGTAATAAACTTCTTTATCAACTATTACCACATATAGAGAATATACTTTATTTCCTTTTTTAAAGAAATTCTGATAGTTCTCTACTTCCTTGTTTCTGGCAGTATCTATTATCTTTTCCAGCGAAGCTTTCGTTGGTTCCACTAAAAAATCATTTCTTTTAGGATTAGTTGTGTAGTTAAAACCATTATAACTAAAATCCAATAATGGCATTCCGAGATCATATTTTATTTCATATGAACCTATCGGCCAGCTTTCTTAAACCCAAAAACCATTGATTTACTTTTCTCGTGAGGATATATACAATACCCTATTATTACCATGGTTATGATAAACAACAAGAAAAATAATCCTAATGCTTCTCTTTTATTCAATTTAAATTCCTCCCTTATATGCTTAATGCGTTTAACTAAAATCTATCACAAATAAAAAAAAACAGTCAACAGCTGACAATTTAAAATGTTATAAGTTATAAGTTGTGAGTTATAGGTTGAAATGGTGGGGCGTACAGGGCTCGAACCTGTGACCATCAGCTTAAAAGGCTGCTGCTCTACCAACTGAGCTAACGCCCCAAATTAACTTATAACCTACAACTCATAACTAATAACAATAAAATACCTATTCTTTATATCATACTTCCAAAAACAAAGCAAGACCAATTAAGCACTGTGATCTTGCTTTGGAATTTTCAATTATTTTTCGTTTCCTCCTTTTATACCTTCAAAAGCTCTTAGAATTTCAAGCGGCATAGCAAAAATCACGGTATTTGACTGATCGGAACTTAAGTCATTTATAGATTGCAATGTTCTCAAATGTAACGCGCCTTTCGCGGTAGCAAGAGTGTTTGCGGCTTTTGCCATATTATCCGCTGCCATTACTTCACCTTCCGCCTTTATTATAACCGCTCTTTTTTCTCTTTCCGCTTCAGCCTGCTTAGCGATCGTTCTTTTCATATTTTCTGGAAGTTCAATGTGCTTCAAGTCAACAGAAACTATTTTTATTCCCCATGGATCACTTGCCTTGTCTACGATCACTTGTATTCTTTGGGAAATTTCATCCCTATTTGTCAAAAGTTCATCCAGCGTTACTTCTCCGACAACGTCTCTCATCGTCGTTTGCGCCAACTGAGAAACTGCGTAGTCAAAATATTCTACTTTAATGATAGCAGTTTCTGCACTGTCAACCTTATAATACAAAACCGCGTTAACATTGACAGAAACATTATCTTTTGTAATCGCGTCCTGATCTGGAACATCAACCGCCTTCACTCTGATATCAACTTTTTGATAGGTTTGAAAAATTGGAATAACAATTCTCCAGCCTGGCACCATTACACCAATGTATTTTCCTAATTGAAATTTAACTCCTCTTTCATACTCATTGATCTGTTTGATACTGATCAGCAAAATGAATAGTACGGTTATTATTAGCCAAAAAAATAAAATTTCAAACATAGTTTTTTTTTAATTGATAAATTTTTAAAATCAGCCGACCTTTGTTTTTTATTATGATTTATTGTGTATTAAATAATTTATCATAATCCAACCTTGCGTTTCCCGGTACCGTAGGATCATATCCATTTTTTACTTCCTCGCCGTCTTTATATCCATCTCCGTCAGTATCTGGATTATTTTTATCAGTGCCATAGATTTCTTCCATTTCATCGCTTAAGCCATCATTATCAAGATCAAGACCATTATTAGCTCCTGACATCATATTTCCCATAAATCCTCCAAACGCTTCTTCCATGATCTTCATTAAATCTTCCGCTTCTTCCGGCTTAACTATATTAGCTGGCTTATTGAAATCACTTAATAATAAATTCATCTCAAAACTTAAATCAAATTTTTCTTTCATTTCTGAAAGATCTTTTTCTACTAAATCATCATAATTTTTCAGTTCCCCTTTTGACTCTTCAGCACTATCGCATTTTGTTCCTTCAATATCGCCATAGACAGACTTTGATACGCCACTAGAATCAACGCACCATTTATCAGTTGTAGAAGCTAGCTCTGCCCAAATAAGATAAGCATCCTCATCTGCAATTACATTTATATTTTCTACATTATAATAACTAGAATCCATAGGGTCAAATCCGAGATAACTACCGTTATGATCATCGTAATACAGTTCCAGTCTTGTTTTTAAATATGACATGTTAGACTTTATTTCTGCATCCAATGCTTTTCCTTTCGCCTTTCCTAAAGGGATACTTGCGATTCTTTTTAAATCTCCTTGGTCATATTTTCCGCTAATGTTAATTTTATAGATCATCTTATCTTCTTTGCCGATCCAAATCTCAGTTTCTATATTAGCCATTATCTCGTTCAAAACAGCCAGGATTTCTCCTCTATTTTCTTCTAATTCGGCATCAAAATCTTCTAAAGCATTATCAGAAGACAACGCAAGCTCAGAAGACATTATCTTGACAATATCAACATAAAAATCCAATAGTGCCTCAGAATCAATTTCTATTTGATAATGATAAGCAGATTGACCGTTTATTTCAGTATCTCCCAAGTCTCTTTTGAATTCAATCATCTCATATTTTTGATAAAGCTCCATTATTTCTTCCGTCATTTTTTCAAAATCAAAATTATTTTCCTCCATCGAAACGCCACTCATTTTTTGTAATTCTTTCATATCCAGAAAATACCATTTGTTTTTATAGGGAACTATCATATTACCATAGATCAGTCCCACAGCTCCCAGATCAAAATCATTTATCTTGTAATATAGTATCTGTTCACTAATTTTGCCAAAAGACATCATTGAAAGATCCAGGGAAATATTTTCATCTCCGCTCGCAGTAGAAACATTTATTTCAGGACGAACATTGAAAGAACTTTTGACATCATTAATGTCACTTTGATCAGTCTGACCGTCAAAATTCATTTCCAGAGAAAAATTGATCGGATCACCTCCGTCGGGCAAATTACCCTCGGAACTTATATTAATGTTCACATCTCCCTTGAAGGCATATCTTTCAACGCCATTCATCGCTCTCATAGAGGATTTTATAATTTGCTGCTGAGGATATTCTTTCTCTTGTTCGGTTTTTTTATTTATTAAAAAATAAGCCGCAACACTTCCGATAATTAAGATAGAGACAACACCCAAAATAATTGGAATAGTCAGGTCTTTGTTTTTTTTCTTAGCATGAGGAATGCTTTTATTACTGTTAATCGGCAAGTTATCAACTTCTTTTGATTCAGCGCTAATATTATTTGCAATATTTTCTATGTCCCTCTCTTTGTCTTTGTCTAATATTTTTTTTCTCAAATTTTCTTCTTTTTTGCCTGGATTATCTAAATTTCCACCCAAGAAAATATCCTTCTTGGAATTGTTGCCAAGCAATTTTTCCTTTGGACCGCTTTTAAGCTCGTTTGAAGGATCAAGCTTTGAAAAATCATCTAATTTCCTTTTATTCTCTTCTTTATTTGAATTATCATTTTTGTTTTGCATGTCCTCATAAGTTAAGATTTATAATAAGTAATTTAGAATAAACTAAATATATTTTTATTATATCATAAAACCATATAAACATCAATACTAAAAAATTACAATCCTTCTTTTTTAAGCTCCTCAAAAAGCCGCTTTTGCTTTTTTGACAACTTCTCTGGTGTTTTAATTATAATAACAACGAACATATTCCCTTTTCCTCGCCCCTGAAGATGTGGAAGTCCTTTATCTTTCAACTTAATAATTTTTCCAGACTGTATTCCGGCTGGAATTTTTAGTTTTATTTTTCCTTGTAATGTCTGCACCTCAATTTTATCGCCAAACACTGCTTGAGAAAAATTTATTTCAAGATTATATATAATATCATCACCATTTCTTTTGAAAATCTGATGAGGCTTAATGTGAACTGTTAAATACAAATCACCTGGAACAGATTTTCCGCTCTTTGGCCTAAATCCAACTTCCCCCTGTCCGGAAAGACGGATTGTCTGTCCAGTGGCAATTCCGGCTGGAATTTTTATTTTTATGTTCCTGCTTTCTTTTGTTCTGCCGTCACCGCCGCACTTTGAACAATTTTTTTCCGGTTTTTCTCCTTGTCCTTGGCAATCTTGACATATTTCCATTTGAGCAAAAACTCCTAAAATTGTCCTTTTTTCTTTTTTAACTTGTCCGGTTCCGCTACATGTTCTGCAAGATTTGATATTACTTCCTAATTCCGCTCCCGACCCATCACACTTTGAGCAAACAGAAGATAGATGTAAATTAACATCCCGCTCCGTGTCAGTTACAGCTTCTTCAAGCGAAATTTCAACATCCACAGAAACATCATTTCCTCTTTCCTGTTGCTGTCTTCTTCCTTCGCCTCCTCCGCCACCGAATATATCTCCGAATATATCTCCGAATCCTCCACCATCTCCGCCAAATTCAAACTTAACTCCTCCCGGTCCACCCCCGGAAAATCCAGAAAAATCAAACCCGCCAAAACCGGCGCTGGCTCCGCCACCCGCGCCTTCGAAAGCGCTACCAAATTGATCATACTGAGCCCTTTTTTGCTTATCCGATAGAATCTGATAGGCTTCATTTATTTCCTTAAATTTAGCCTCATCTCCCCCGCCTTTATCGGGATGATATTTATGCGCGAGTTTGCGAAATGCTTTTTTGATTTCGTCATCACTTGCGTCTTTTGAGATTCCTAATGTGTTATAATGATCCTTGGACATTTGGTTGAATTATGAATAAAGAATAACTAGGTGTCACTCTGAACTTGTTTCAGAATCTTTTAGATTTTAGGTTTAATTTATCCTATTTTAATTTTATTTTTCATTTACGATGCAGACACGATTATTTTATTATCTGTTTTAAAAATTAGTAATTGCGTTTTCGTTGTAACCAAAATGTTTTATGATCTCTTAATTTAATTAGCGTAATGGCTGATAGATTCTGAAACAAGTTCAGAAATGACAAATTCTGATTAAAATCAACTATACAACATTCTACCATTAATTTTATAATTAAACAACAGAAAATATTTGACAATCACTAAAAAATTAATAATACTGAATAAAACAAACAGTTTATTGCACCTTGTAAATTTAATTATTTAGAAAAGACAGAAACATAAATAGGAGGAGATAAGATGGTTTATAAGAGAATTATCAGACCGCTAATATTTTACTGGTCAAGAGATGACCCGGAGAAAGCTCACGAGCTAGGAATAAAGTTTCTATATTATATGGGAAAATATGAAATTATCGCAGATTTGATCGAGAAATTGATCACAGTCAAAGATAGGCGTCTTGAAGCAGAGGTTTGGGGATTAATATTTAGAAACCCGCTTGCTCTGGCAGCTGGATTTGACAAGGATGGCATTGCTCGATACGGCATCCAATCACTTGGAGTTGGATTTGAAGTTATAGGTTCTTTTACTCAACATGAACAACCCGGCAATATCAGACCCCGCACAAAACGTTTTCCGGAAGATAAAGCTATAATCAACCGTATGGGATTTAACAATCCCGGGTCAGATAACGCGGCTTTGGAGCTAGCCAATAAAAGAAAATTATCAGTCCCGCTTGGGATTAGTTTGGGCAAATCTCTCAAAACACCAATAGAAAATGCGGTTGAAGATTATTTATATTCTCTCCGGAAACTTTATCTTTGCGGTGATTTTTTTATCGTAAATATTAGTTCTCCGAATACCCTGAATCTTCGCGAACTTCAGAAAAAAGAATATCTTAAAAATATTCTCATTCGCCTTCAAGAAGAAATAGAGGCGCTTACTGAACAATATGGCACAAAAAAACCATTGCTTATAAAAATAGCGCCGGATCTGACAGAAGAAGAGCTTGATGACATTTTGGATATTTGCCTAGAACTAGAGATAGACGGCATAGTGGCTGTTAATACTACAACTTCGCGAGAGGGATTAAGTGCTCCCACTCATGAAGAAGGAGGATTAAGCGGGAAACCCCTTTGGCCAAAAGCAATAAGAATGGTAAGGTATATTGACACATATACAAAAAGTCAGATACCAATTATCGCGGTAGGAGGAATTTCCACACCAGAGCAAGCACGAGAAATGCTGGAAATAGAAAGCGTAAAGCTGATAAAACTTTTCACAGCGTTTGCTTTTGAAGGACCATTTATAATACGAAAAATAAATGAAGGCATTCTAAAACAAACATAGATCAATTTTTCCCACAGGATCATACCCTGCGGGATTTTTTTTATTTATAGTAACTTGCTAAAATAATTTCATCATTCCTGTCATTCCCGCACTGAACTGAATTCAGACATAAATTCCGACGGGAATCCAGTAAGTCTCAATCAATAATACTTTTCATGTAATTTCCTGAATTTATAAAAGTGAAATTACTAAAGGAAGCTCTGATAAACTAATTAATTTCTCTTTTGTAATTTATTTTTTGCATTAAATCCTGGATTCCCGCATCCGCGAGA
>JAGLOZ010000010.1 GCA_023137595.1 Minisyncoccota bacterium
GCATAAAACTCTTTTTTTATAGGCAGAGTGACGCCAAAGTGTATATTATTCATAGCAGATTAACTTTGCTTCTCTTTGATAAATAACAAACAATCTACTAGACTGCGATTCGCTTGTTGCTCTATAAATTTTCGGAGCGTTGAACGAATGAAATGAAGTTCAACTGAAATTTCAATAAATAATAGAACTCCGCTATCACTCATTCTACGCTCCGTATTTTCTGTTTGTTTTTATGTTTAAATGTTAATATATTTATATGTTAACATGACTTGCATTTTGCACGATTTTAACATATAATAAAGTGATTTTAAATTTTAATATAATTATTTAATTTTATGGGTCTAGCTATAGTCATCGTTTTATTGTCTATCTCGGCGATTTTTTCTGGTTTAACGCTAGGATTTTTTAGTTTGAATAAGGAAGATCTTGAAAGAAAAGCAAATTTAGGAAACAAACAAGCACAAAAGGTTTATGCTTTGCGCAAAAACGGCAACTTACTTCTTTGCACCTTGCTCATTGGTAATGTCGCGGTTAACGCTGCTTTATCTATATTTCTTGGAAGCATCGCTTCCGGACTTATCGCCGGAATTATAGCAACAAGTTTGATCGTTGTATTCGGTGAAATCGTTCCTCAGGCTATTTTCTCTCGTCACGCGTTGAAGCTCGGAGCAAAATTAGCATGGCTAGTCAGAATTTTTATTTTTCTTTTCTATCCGATCTCATATCCTATCTCATGGGCATTGGACAGGGGATTAGGAAAAGAGATGCCCACGATATATTCAAAGCATGAATTAATTAAAATCATTGAAGATCACGAAGATTCAGAAGAAAGCGATATAGATATTGACGAGGAAAAAATTCTTAAAGGAGCTCTTTCATATTCAAGCAAAACCGTTAATGATATCTTGACTCCGAGAACAGAAATATTCGCTCTTTCATTTGATCAGAAACTAACTAAAAAAAATATTGAGAAGATTTGCAAAAAAGGACATTCAAGAATTCCGGTTTACAAAAGGGATCTTGATAGTATTATTGGTATTTTATATGTAAAAGATTTGCTCTTAAATAATTACAAAAACAAGAAAGTTATGGATATCGCCAGAGACAAAGTTATTTTTGTTGATATTGACAAACCGCTTGATGATCTGCTTAATGCTTTTAGGGATACAAAGAATCATTTATTTGTTGCCGTAGATAAACAGGGAGTTGTTTCCGGTATTGTAACGATTGAAGATGTGCTTGAAGAAATAATCGGTTCCGAAATCGTAGATGAATACGATCAATACACCGACCTTCGGAAAGTCGCTGAAGATAAAATTAAGAAAAGGAAATTGAAAAAGATATAACTCTAAAATTCTAAGAAGCTAATTTCATATTTGACATAACTTAAAATATGGACTATTATGTCAAAGTATTGGTTAGTTAATAAGTTAAAAAAGGTATTATGTTAAGAATAAGATTAAGCCGAGTAGGAAGAAAAAATAAAGCTCAGTTTAGAGTGACTGTTGCTGATGCTCGAAGGTCTCCAACGGGAAAGTTTATTGAGATCTTAGGACATTATAATCCACACACGAAAGAAAAAGTATTTAAAAACGATCGTATTGAATATTGGATCTCAAAAGGCGCGAAACCCTCTGCAACTATTCATAATTTTTTAATTGATGCTGGAATCTTAGAAGGAAAGAAAATGACCTCATGGAAACCAAAAAAGAAAGAAAAG
>JAGLOZ010000100.1 GCA_023137595.1 Minisyncoccota bacterium
AAAAAGCTCAAGCTGAAAGTAAGGATGGAGTCTTGAAAATTACAATTCCGAAAGATGAAAAAAAGAAACTAAAGGAAATTCCGATTAAGATTATAGCTAAAAAGTAAGAAACCCAGATGAAATTAAAAAGTTGAAGAGCCCGACTTTCCAAAGTCGGAGCTCTGAATGATGAAATTAGAGAGTCTAGTTTTATCATTTGGAGATTGTACATAATTATTTTAGATTACAAAATTAAATTTTATTGTCATTGCGAGGAGCCTGAGTGAGCGTAGCGAACGAGAAGGCGACGAAGCAATCCCGTGATTCAACTCTTCATGTGTAGTTACGGGATTGCTTCAGTCGTTGCGACTCCTTCGCAATGACATTTCATAATCCAAATTAATAAATAATTTAATAACAAAAATATATGGGAAAAATTTTAGGAATTGACCTCGGAACAACAAATTCCGCTATGGCAGTTGTTGAAGCGGGAGAGCCGAGAGTTTTAGAAAATAAAGAAGGAAACAGAACAACGCCTTCTGTTGTTGCTGTCAGCAAATCCGGTGAAAGATTAGTCGGGTTACTTGCCAAAAGACAGGCGGTGACCAATCCTGAAAATACCGTGTTTTCAGTGAAGAGATTAATTGGAAGAAGTTTTGAAGACAAAGAAATTCAGGAAGATATAAAACTTGTGCCATTCAAAATCGTGAAAGCAAACGGAGGCGTTAGGGTGAAAATGGGAGACAAAGAACATACGCCGCAGGAAATTTCCGCGATGGTTTTGCAGAAGTTGAAAAGTGACGCGGAAGAAAAATTAGGAGAAAAAATAACAGAAGCGGTGATTACCGTGCCGGCTTATTTTAATGATTCTCAAAGACAAGCGACAAAAGACGCTGGAAAGATTGCCGGGTTTGATGTCAAGCGTATCATCAACGAACCAACAGCAGCGGCTTTAGCATATGGCTTTAACAAGAAGAAAGATGAAAAAATTGTTGTCTATGATTTGGGCGGTGGAACTTTTGATGTTTCTGTTTTGGAAGTGGGGGACGATACAATTGAAGTTAAGGCAACAAATGGCGATACTCATTTGGGCGGTGATGATTTTGACCAAAAAATTATGAACTGGATAGCTGAGGAATTTAAAAAGGAGCAAGGAGTTGATCTCAGTAAGGATCAAATGGCTTTACAGCGATTGAAAGAAGCAGCAGAAAAAGTAAAGCACGAACTTTCTTCTTCGGTTGAGACGGAAATAAATCAGCCGTTTATCTCTGTTGATGAATCAGGTCCGAAGCATCTTAATCTGAAAATGACCAGAGCGAAACTGGAAGAACTCGTTGATGATTTAGTCCAGGGAACTCTTGAACCGTGCAAAAAGGCGCTTGAAGACGCAAAGTTTAGTATTGGTGATATAAATGAAGTTATCTTAGTCGGTGGGATGACAAGAATGCCGGCAGTTCAGGAAGCAGTCCGAAAATTCTTTGGGAAAGAGCCTCATAAAGGAATAAACCCTGACGAGGTTGTTGCGACGGGAGCTGCAATCCAAGGCGGAGTGCTTGCTGGAGAAGTGAAAGATGTTTTACTTTTAGATGTTACTCCTCTTTCTTTCGGGATTGAGACATTAGGAGGAGTCTCTTCAAAACTTATTGAAAAAAATACGACAATTCCAGCCGCCAAAACTCAGACATTTTCAACGGCGACCGACAACCAGCCATCGGTTGAAATTAATGTTTTGCAGGGAGAGAGAGAAATGGCAACGGACAACAAGTCTCTTGGCAGATTTATATTAGACGGTCTTCCGCCTTCCCCGCGAGGCGTTCCGCAGGTTGAAGTTACTTTTGATATTGATGCGAATGGAATCTTGAACGTGAAGGCGAAAGATAAGGCGACAAACAAGGAACAGTCAATCAGGATTGAAGCATCTTCAGGGCTTTCAAAAGAAGAAATTGACAAAATGCAAAAAGACGCGGAAGCGCATGCCGAAGAAGACAAGAAGAAAAAGGAAAAGACAGAAATTAAAAATAACGCGGACACGCTTGTTTATACCACGGAGAAACTTTTGCGAGATGCTAAGGATAAAATAAAAGAAGAGGACAAAAAAACAATTGAAGAAAAGGTTGAAGCGTTGAAAAAAGTGAAAGAAAGCGATGACACGGAAGCGATTAAAAAAGCGTCTGAAGAACTGTCTTTGGAAGCGCAAAAAATCGGTGCTGCAATGTATCAGCAGCAAACTGAACAAGCTTCCGATAGCGGTGAGCAGAAAAAAGAAGAAGACAAAGGACCGGTTGAAGGGGAATATGAGGACGTGAGAGATGAAGGGAAAAAGGACGAAGAGAAAAAGGATGATAAGAAGAAAGATAATGAGAAGAAGTAGATTTTAATTTTAAAAAACAGCGATGCGGATCAAACCGGCGCTGTTTTTTTGTGAATGATATTTTACTATTATTGCGAGGAGTGAAATTATCCGAAAGGACAATTGAGCGACGAAGCAATCCCGTAATTTAGCTTTTTGTGTGTAGTTACGGGATTGCTTCAGTCGCTATCGCTCCATTGCAACGACAGGTGAATTTACACATTTCGTAATTTAAAAAATACAACAATTTAGTACATTATAAAATCTATAATCGGTTCAAACCAGCCTTCACGAAGTCCAACTTTTATAAATCCCGCTGCCAGAACTATAAGCAGAATCTGCATAAACCTATTTGCTGCTTTAACCGGCAAAGGTCTCCCTTTATAGGCCGGAAGTCCCCATTTTGATTTTGACATAAGATTAGTATTTAGTATTTAGTATCCAGGGTTAGCTATATACTCAATACCCCATACCTAGATATAATATTATTCTATAAAAAAATTTTGATATTGACAAGAGAGGCATTTTTTTGTAAATTTATAGTGATGGTTTTTACACTAAATTATAGTGTAAATAAAATAAACAGAGGGAAAAATAAATGTGCGAAAAAGTGAATAACCATAGGGTTGAAGAAGGCGATATCAGTGATATTGGTTATGGAGATCTTGGACACAACCAAGCAATTTTAGAACAAACAAATCCAGAACCTGAACAAGAAGTGCATTCAGAAGCAGATCTAGGGTTTGTACAAGAAGCGTGTCCGGAGACAGATCAAGAAATATATCTGGGAATAAATCCAGGATCTGATCCGTTAGAGTACTTGGGGACAGTTCCAGAATCGATCATGGACTTTTAGCCATTCAATCAAATAAACGGGCGGGGACTGAAGAGGGGAGAACAGCAAAATTTAAGCTCATCTTTTTTACCCGCCCCCAAACTCTCTTAAAAATCTTAAAACAGAAAAACGTAATTGACGGTGGTTGTTTTGTTTTGAGAAAGAAATAATTGTCATTCCCGTGAAAACGGGAATCTAGGTGCAATATCATCAATCATTATTTCTGAATAAAATTATTGAAAATATGTTAGCAACAATGTTTTATGATATTTCAGACATTATAATAATATTTATAATTTTAAAATACTTCATATGGATTTCTTCTTTTGCGGGAATGACATTAGTTAGGAAATGCAGATGGGTCAGGAATGTCACTGGCTTGTCAAATTCAAAAAAATAGAGCATACTTAAAATAGATATAAGTAGGTAAAAACAAAAAAATGAAAATACAAAAAGCAAAAAATCTGGATAATTTAACAAGTTTTGAGCAAGTGCATTTGCCGTGGATTATCATTCCGGAATTTGTGAAAAAAGGCGAGGAATTCGAAATAACGGTAAAAGTCGGAAAAGTTGATCATCCGATGACAGATGAGCATTATGTTAGATGTATTCGGCTTTATATTGACGGAGAAATGTTTGAATGTCATAATTTGAAAATGCCGACTCATTCAGAAACAAAATTCAATATTTCTATGGAAAAAGATTTCGAAATTACCGCTAGAGCGGAATGCAATTTGCATGGAGCGTGGGAAACAGAAGAAAAAATCATTTTATATCGTGGAAATAATGTAGATTTATAAATATTTTAAAATTCAAATATGAAAAAAAGAACTATTATAATTATATTAACTTTATTGTTAATCGTTGGCTCTTACGGGGTTTATAGTTTTACCAGAGAACCAGAGATCAAGTATACGACAGCTAAAGTTGAAAGGGATGAGGTTATCCAGACAGTGTCTGCAACGGGAACTGTTGAAGCTGCCATAAAGCTTGATT
>JAGLOZ010000101.1 GCA_023137595.1 Minisyncoccota bacterium
CATTGCGAGGGCGATTAGTCCGCGGCAATCCCGAGACTACGCGCATTGAACTGTCGTATACGAAAGTCATACAAAACTAACCTCGGGATTGCCGGAGCCTGTCCTGAACGGTAGCCGAATGGATCGGCTTTTCTCTCACTTCGTTCGTTCAGCCTCCTCACAATGAAAAAAATTTGAACTTTATGATTCAAAATAATTAAATCCTATTCTTCTCGTCTCTTCATCTACAAATTCAAATTTCAAATTCAATCTTTTCTTTGGCAGGATTTCTTCAATCTCTTCCGGCCATTCAACAACTATAATATTATTTTCTCCGCCAATTACTTCTTCCCATCCCAAGTTTAAAATTTCTTTATAATCAGAAATTCTATAGCAATCAAAATGATATAGATTATATTTTTTATTTGTTTTTTTGGAAGAATTATATTTTTTCATAATCAAAAATGTCGGGCTGTTTACCATTTCTTTAATCCCCAGCTCATCAGCCAACCCCTGAACAAATGTCGTCTTCCCTCCTCCCAAATCGCCATAAAGACAAACCAGCCAATTGGAATTTTTGGTTTTATTCACTTGGATCCACTCCCCAGCTAAAACTTTCGCAAATTCTTTCGTCTCCTCTGGACTTTTTGTTATAATCTGATTTTTGGACATAAATAAATTTCTTAAAAATAACATTCTACAACTTACCGGAAAAATAATTAAACAGATCTCTAAAAACTATTGTCAAATGCTTTATGTGATTTTTTTTGTTCTTTTTATATTCTTGATTTTGCAAATCCACCAGCAAAGCGCCTAGACATCTTTCTGCCATCATTATATTAAATTTTCTTTCAAAATCCTGATCTTTCTTGATTAATGGGATTTTTTTATATTCTTTTAGCCACTTCCGTATATATCTTATTACATCTTTTCCGGTAATGTTTGTGTCTCTCATGCTTTTAATTCCATTCCAAAGATGAAAAGTTGTATCATAATATTCAGGCCGATATGACCAAAATAAGTTTGACATTAGCACATATTCGCTATCAGAAATCTTATATATATCAGACGAAGTTAAATGCCCGTGCATAAATTTCATTTTAATACTCGGTAAATGCGTTCCAGCAAGAGAAATAAACTTTTCAATATTTTTAATTTCTTGTATCGTTACAGTATTTTTCTTTTGGGCAATTTTTGCCCAATGCAAAACTCTTTGGACGGCATAAACCAAACTACTATGTTCATCCAGGGACCTTTCAAAAATTGGTTTTTTTACAGCTTCTGTTCTGTATATCTCATAGAATTCGCAAAAACTTTCAATTTCTTTTTGATTGGCAAATGGAGAGTTGTATATCATGGGCGCGTCAATAAATTCCATTAGCAGATAACCATAGCCTCTTTTCTTGCTCCATTTTGAACTTCTGAACAATTTGGGTAGCCTGACTTTCTTGTTTTTGTTTTGCGCGTTAAAAACACTGATGATGTCTATTTCGTCTACTTCGGGCTTTAGCCCTTGAATCTTTAAAACAGACGGTTTTTTTTGCCATTCTCCTTTATATAGCATACTTCCAACCTTGTTTTTATCATATACTTCTCCGCGAAAAATTTCTTTTTCAGCGGTAAAACCTGTTTTAATTTTAACCTCTCGCAAAATTTCTTTTTCCTTGTGTAAAAAATCAAACTTGCCGAAATATTTTTCTGTTATTTTATTGCTCATGCAATTTAAGCTATAAATAAATTACTCCTATTCCTCCCCATCGTCCCCATCCTCGATCGTCATCTTTGTCAGTAAATTCCAAATGTTTATAGTTAACTTTGATTTCATTCCACAATTTATCTACTTTACATTTAGGAACTTTTGGATGAAAAAGAATATCGTGAAATACCACCAAACCATTCTTTTTCACTAGCGGCGAATATAGTTTCCAGTCTTTTTTTACGCCTGAATATTTATGATCTCCGTCTATTATCAATAGATCAATTTCCGTCCTTTTCAGTAATTTTATCAATTCTTTTTTTGTATCTTGTTTATGCGAGTCTTTCCTTATAAAAAACAATTTTTGTTTTTTTCTTTTGTATTTTCTAAATTTTTTAATATCATTCAATGTATAACCTCCGCCAAAAGGTCCGCCTGGCAAATCCACGCTTACTATTACTGCTTCAGGCTGGGCAATTTTGCACCACGCGTAAAAAGTCCCTCCTTTGGCTGTTCCGATTTCAACTACAATATTTAATTTTCTTTTTTTAAGCAAACTAATTAACGGAGAAAGTTCTTTTATTTTTTGAAACGCTCCCTTTTTTATCGCAATTTTAGCAAGCTTTTTTGAATTCATAATAATTTAAATTAGATCAAAGATTATGATTTTCATCTTTTATAATATCTTTTGGTACGCCATATCCAAAAACCAAAAAATATTTTTCATAAAACATATAATTTAACCTATTACATTTTCATTATACTCTCTATTTAATAAAAAATAAATAAAATGACAAAATTAGATCGTTAGATTGTTTTTATGTTAAAAT
>JAGLOZ010000102.1 GCA_023137595.1 Minisyncoccota bacterium
AATTCTGCATCAAGGTTCCACAGCCTTGCGGGACTATGGAACCAGCGACTTGCTTTTGTCTTATCCTAAGGAGTAAACATGAAGAAAAAAATTCTAACATTATGTATTATCCATCAACACCCAAAAATTTTGCTTGGTATGAAAAAGCGCGGGCATGGAGAGGGGAAGTGGAATGGATTTGGGGGAAAAGTTGAAAAAGGGGAAACGATCAAACAAGGAGCGATAAGAGAAATGAAGGAAGAATCCGGGGTTGAAATTAGAAAAATGAACAAGTTGGGAATTCTTGAATTTGCATATCAAGACGGTTCAGGAAATATGGAAGTTCATATCTTTTATGTAAAAGAATTCAGGGGAAGTCCCACGGAAAGCGAAGAAATGAAACCGAAATGGTTTCACATAGATGAAATACCGTATAATCAAATGTGGCCTGATGATAAATATTGGTTGCCGATGTTTCTAGATGAGAAAAGTTTTAAAGGAAAATTTATTTTTAGCAAATTTAACGAAATCGTTGATTATTATATTAATGAGAATAATATAAATTAATTAAATCTTCTTTTGCGGGAACTGGTTTGCAGCCAGTTCCTAATGTTTTTTATACAGTCTAACAGGTAAAACAATATGAAATTTGAGAACAAAAAAGCCGGGTTATCAAACCTGCTCTTGCAATTAGGTAATATTTATTACGATAGAATGAGATTAGGTTATTTTTCTTATTTTTAAATAGAAATAAGAGAATGGTTATACATATTATTATATAGAATAAACTATGTCTTAGTTTGTTTTTTTATTGTATAATATAAATAAACTAATTAGTCATTGTTGAAATAGTAGTTTATAAAGGTGACAGTCACCTTAAAGCCAAAGAAACAAAATTATATAAATGCTTAAAGTTAGCGAAAAATTAAAATTATAGTTTGTTTTTTGGTGACTGTCACCGAGAGATCTTTACTATTTTAACAGAAACTAACTAGAGAATAGAATAATATTTTTAAATTCATTGTAAATATGGCATATAAAATTAATAGAATTTTTTATAATCTTGTTGTGGGGATTGATTTAACAAAATAAAAAAAGATAAATTTATGGAGAATTATGATGTGGTAATTGTTGGCGCTGGTCCTGCGGGATTGAGATGCGCCGAGAAGTTGGCAAAATCAGACAAAACTGTTTTGTTGCTTGAAAAAAATGAAGTCGTTGGTCCAAAGGTTTGTGGCGGAGGATTGCCAAATATTGACTTGGAAAGGTTTAATATTCCTGATGAGCTTTTAGAAAAAAGATATAAGGCAATGACAATTCATTCTCCTTTTTTTCAAAATGAGATAAGATCAGACAATGAGTTTCTTTATACAATTGACAGAAAGAAATTCGGTCAGTGGCAGCTTGGAAAGATCGATAAAAACAAAGTGAAAATCAGAATAAATACGAGAGTTACAGAAATTCAAAAGGATTATGTCGTTTTAGGCACGGAGGAAAAAATCGGTTTCAAATATTTGATTGGGGCAGATGGCGCAAACTCAATTGTCCGAAAATATTTGGGACTAAAAATTGAAAAATTTTGTGTGGCGATCCAGTATATCATTCCAAGTGATGAATATGATAAATTGGAATTTTTCTTTGATCCAAAGCTGTTTAATTCTTGGTATGCTTGGATCTTTCCCAGAAAAGATTTTGTTTCAATCGGATGCGGATGTAATACGAATATGCTTTCAGCAAAAAAACTTCGAGAAAATTTCAATTTATGGCTGGAAAAAAACAAGATAGATGTTTCAAGCGGAGAATATCAAGCTTATACGATCAATTATGATTATCAGGGATATAAATTTGAAAATATATTTTTGGCGGGAGAGTCAGCCGGACTTGTTTCGGGATTGACCGGAGAGGGCATACATTCAGCTTTAACTTCGGGAGAGGAAGTTGCCAAATCTATTTTAGATGAGAATTATAATTCTGAAAAGATCGCCAAAATTGCCAAAATTGGAGATAGACATACAAAGATTTTGAACTTCTTAGATAAACTTGGTATTTTCAGGAATGTTATGCTTGGATTTATTTCCATTATATTGAAAAGTTCAAAATTGCAAAAAATTATTAATAAAAAACTTTTTCATTAATTTGTTATGAGGAAAGTAAACTTTTCAAACGGAGAATACTATCATA
>JAGLOZ010000103.1 GCA_023137595.1 Minisyncoccota bacterium
TGAAGTGATAACGCAAGAAAAAATGACAGAAAGGCGAGGAAGCTTAAAGCAATTTTACTTTAACATATTTTGAAAGAGTGTCAATAGTTACTAACAACAAAGTTCTTACAATAAAGCTTTATTATAAGTAACAATTGCTATCAGTTAAAAATATATCCTTAGCAATTTAGTAAATATTGACTATATCTTTCTTTGAATCATACTTAGAATATAAGGGTCCTATGATCTTGAGAAGCTCTTTGAATAAATAAATGAAAGACAAATTAGATTCTGTTTAAAGAGAAAAATATAGGAGGAAAAGATGACATCAGAAGAATTAGTGCCGGAATTGAAAATGTTTTTTTTAGTAATGATCGGAATATGTTTTTTACTAATGGGCATGGATAAACCACTGGTAGGAGAGATGAGCATTTTAGATAAAATAGCACAAATAATCTGTATTTTTGTTGCAGCTATTTGCTTTATTTATACGCTATTTCTCTTAATAGAGACCTACTAACCTGAATATAGTTTAAAGAATTTTTCGCTTTGCTATGCTCAGCTTGCAATGATAAAGAAGATCATTTCGTAATTTGGAGTAATTTAAAATTGTACTTCAGAAGATTAAAACATTTTCTGAAGTTTTTTATTTTTTCGGTAAGTTCTTTCCTTTAATCTCGCACCACAAAGAATCGAACATAAACTTTACCAAAGCGTAAATTGTTTCATTTTTAATTAATATTGAGGAATATGGTTTTTCCAGTGAGATGAGAGCAACTTTGTTGTCATAAAGGATCATTCCTGAGTCAAAATTTTCAACTGCTGGCATAAATCTAATTTCTCGAAAATCAGTATCTTCTTCACGATATAATTTTTTGCTATGAGCGTGGTAGTCAGTGATAATATATGCTTTTGTGCCTCCAATTTGGCGGCGTTTTTTTGTGACATCGGAAAGAATGCGTGATAAACCCAGATGACCATATGTTTTTCCGGGAAATATAACATAAAGATCTTTTCTGCTTTTCAGTATATTTTCTATAATATTCCAGGTGCCTTCTATTCCTTGAAGATGACGGATCTCTTCTTTTGGTTCTTTGGTTTTATTTTTTAGAATTCTTTCAAGCTGGGGCAGAATTTCTTTGATTCGCTCTTCTTCTTTTTTAATTTCTTTTTTCTTTGCCTGAGCGATTTTAAGTAATTTATCCGGTTTTTCGGCAAAAAATATTTTCTTATTTTTTTGGATTATCTCTCCTACCAGTCCGATTTGTTTCAGTCTTTCCAGAACCAAATAAACTGTTGTTCTTTTGACGCCAGTTTCGTGAGCAATGTTTTGAGCAGAAACAGAACCAAGCTTGAGAATCGCTGTATAAACTTTAATTTCTTTTTCCTTCAGTCCGATTTGTTTAAGACTTTTGAGCATAGGTTTCAATTATTATTTTTAGACTTACGGATTTTGTATAGTGGTATTATTCTAACATTAACTATTTTGTCATTCTGAATTTATTTCAGAATCTTCTGTATATTACGCTAAATAAACCTATAAATCATTTCGGTTGAATTTAGAATAACTCCACTATATTATTGGAATGACAAACGCAATAAAATGGAGTTTGTTATTCGTAACAAACTCATTTTACTTTTCTTTAACGATAACAAACTATGCTATCGCTTCGTTTCTCACTCAATAAATGAAGCTAATAAGGCTCAGACTGTTTTTAATTTATGACAACAAATATTGTGTCAAATTACAGCTAATATAAGATATTTATAGCCATAACAAATACAAATATATACTAGCATATCCAATAAGTATAGACAAGTAGTTTTAGTTTGTTAGAATAAATACTATACTTTGTTCAAAAGTTTTCTAATTATCATTAACTATTTCTATTATGAAGATCAATATTGAGAAGCTAAAAAGCTGGGTTAGTATATTAATTTTTATTACTATAATCATAGTGATAACTTTTTACTCTTCGCAATTTTTTGCCAATGTAGAAAATATTAGAAATTTGCTTGCAAAAACAGGAGTTCTTGCGCCGCTTGTTTTCGTGATGGTTCAAATTGTTCAGGTCGTAATTGCCCCAATCAGCCACTATATGATTCAAATAGCAGGCGGAGTCGTTTTCGGATTTTGGTTGGGAGGAGCTTTAAATTACGTCGGATCAGCGATTGGTTCAATAATCGCTTTTTTGTTGGCAAGGAAATATGGAAAACCGCTGGTGAGTAAAATTGTAAATAAGAGAATTATGGATAAATATGAGTCAGCGATTCAAAAAATGGGGCCTTTCGGATTATTTCTAATCTATTTTTTACCAATATTCCCTGATGATGAAATAATTTATTTTGTCGGATTATCAAAAATGAAATTTAAGGATTTTCTGGGAGCTACTTTGTTTGGAAGAGTGGGAGGCATGTTCGGCATGGCTTTTGTGGGCGCGACAATTGCAAAACCAACTAAAATCGGGATTATCATAATTCTTTTATTGTGTGTCATAGGAGCGGTTATATTCTGTTTTAGAGAAAAATTAGAAAGATGGTTTGAAAAGAGAAAAAGAATTATGTGAGTTGGATCGTAAAGCTGGAAAGTTAGTTTTATCTTTGAATAAGGCAGTATTTTTTGAAAACTTCTTGAGCTAGGGATGAATCAGATTAAAATGTTCTTTTAAAATTTATTAAGATGATATTGAATAGACAATACGAATGAATCAAGTGAAGAAAATACAATGAAAGAATGATTTTATACTC
>JAGLOZ010000104.1 GCA_023137595.1 Minisyncoccota bacterium
TGGCTCGGAGACAGGGATTCGAACCCCGATTAGCAGGATCAGAACCTGCTGTCCTACCGTTAGACGATCTCCGAAAAAAACTAACCGGATAACTTAACAACATATAACTTATAACATATAAAATAAAATTAATCAATATGAAGATCTTACTAACATACCAGCATGCCAGCGTTTTAGCATATCAATAAACAACACAAATAAAGTCTTTAAAAAAAACAAACCGTCACAAAACGGGTTATTATAATTTGTAATTTTTACGCATTACAGGTTACAAGTTATACTTTATATATTATACGCTCATACCTTCAAATATCTTCTAATGGCGATAAGGCTGCTGAACACTCCGACACTGATTCCGATCAGAGCCAATACAACTGTAATGCTTAAAAAGTTGTTCATAAAATATACATAAAGATCAAATCCGGGAAGGAATTGTGTAATTCTTGGAGAAATATAAACAGCAACTGGAGAGATGATGGCAAGGGTTATAACACATCCCATTGTCCCTAAAATAGCTCCCTGGATAATAAATGGCATTCTTATATACCAATTACTTGCCCCGACCAAGCGCATGATTTCAATCTCTATCTTGTGAGTATACATAGCTAAACGAATCGTGTTGAATGCGGTTAAAACGCTTATCAAAACAAAAAGTATAGTCAAGCCCGCTATTCCATCTTGTATAGTCGCCAAAATTTTAGAAAGATTGTCTATCGCTTTTTCATTTTCCTTATAATTAACTTCCTCTATAATATCCTTGTAATTATCATTACCGATTATATATTCGTTGATAGAATTATATTTGCTTATGTCATTTGCTTTTATGTTTAAAATGGCGAATAATGGGTTCTCTCCCAATTCTTCTATAGACTGGTTTATATATTCACTCTCCTTATGAGTTTCTTTAAAATCTATCAAGGCCTGCTCTTTGGATATATATTCAACTTCTTTTATTTCTTCCAAATTTTCCAGATCTTTTTTAAACTCCAAAATCTTAGCCTCATCAGCATCATCCTTGAATTGAATTGAAATATCTATTTTTTCCTGCAATGTAACAAGAGCATGATTTCCAACTGCGTCAATTGCAAGCATTATTGTTATCGTAAAAAGAGCTATAACAATTATAATAACCGTTGCCATGTTAAGCCATAAATTTCTGGATAGATCCTTTAGCGCAGAAATTGTAACTCTTCTTGTTTTATTTATAAACATTGGAACACATTTAAACATTTAAACATTTAAACATTTAAACAAGCATAGTGTTTATATGTTTAAATGTTTATATGCTTATATGAGATATTTTCCTTTATCCTTCTGGTCTCTGGATATTTTGCCATCATCTATCGTAATAACTCTTTTGTTGATCAAGTTCACTATTTCTCTATTATGAGTTGCTAAAACAACAGTTGTTCCATACTGATTTATTTTCATAAGAAGCTGGATAATATCCCAAGTATTGACAATATCCAGATTTCCAGTCGGTTCATCGGCAATTATTATATCAGGCCTATGCACCAAAGCGCGAGCAATTGAAACTCTTTGCTTTTCACCTCCAGAAAGCTCATTGACATAACTGTCAATTTTATTAGCAAGTCCGACGATCTCTAGAACTTGCGGAACGTCTTCCTTGATCTCAATATTTGATTTTCCCGAAACTTCCATCGCGAAGGCAACATTTTCAAAAACAGTCTTTCTGTCCAATAATTTAAAATCCTGAAACACAACTCCGATATGCCTTCTGAGAATGGGAAGTTTTCCACTTTTTATTTTGCTTATATCCCTGCCTTTTATAAGAACATTTCCCTCTGTCGGTTTTTCCTCGGCAAAAATAAGCTTCAACAGAGTTGATTTTCCCGCTCCGCTTTGACCTACGATTGAGATAAATTCACCTTTTTTTATTTTAAAATTTATGTCTTTTAGGGCAAAACTGTTTTCGTTATATATTTTTGAAACTTTTTCAAAAACAATCATTGGGATCATATTAATGTATAAAAATTTTAAATATAAAACTTTAATGATAAAGATAAGACACAAGGACACAAGAAACAATGACCAAAAAATAATCAATATCCAAATTTCAATAGCCAAGCAGTTTTGAGATTTGGTTATTGATTATTGGAATTTGTTTTTTTTGTATCTTGCATCCTTGTTTCTTCTTTTCCAATTATTATAATATAATTTCTTTACTTCTATGCTTTAAAGACTTTCCTTCTCTCATATTCTGAAACTTTTCCCTTGTTCCACTGCTGAACCGGTCTTAGATACCCAACAACTCTGGAATAAACCTCACACGGCTGATCTATTAAGCATTTCGGGCAAGTAAAGTGTTCGCCGGACAGATATCCGTGATTTGGACATACGCTGAAAGTCGGAGTAATTGAAAGATATGGCATTTTAGACTTTTCAAAGATCTTCTTCACAAGCATTTTTGCTTCTTTCCCGCTTGAAAGCCTTTCTCCCAGAAACGCATGCATCACAGTTCCACCGGTATATTTAGTCTGCAATCCATCTTGAAGCTCCACTGCTTCAAACAGATCGTCAGTACAACCAACCGGAAGCTGAGATGAATTTGTGTAAAAAGGATCTCGCGGCAAATTCTTCTTTGCCTCTTTTTCAACCTTCTTTTTTGTTGTCTTTTTTGCTTTTGACATATATTTAAAGTTAAAAGTTAAAAAAATCCAAATTATTTCAAAACTCAAATTATTTCAAATCAAATTCAAATTTCAAATGCTAAAAATTTTTGAGCTTAGGATTTTGATATTGGTTTGATATTTGGATTTTGATATTAGAACTTATTGAAAATTTAATCATTGTAAATTGATTGGAAATTAGAAATTAGAAATTATATTTATTATTTCCTATCCCCTCTTTTTACAACCCCTTTCAACCTCGCCTCAATAAACCGATCAATATCTCCGTCAAGAACTTTTTCCGTGTCAGTTGTTTCAACTCCGGTCCGATGATCTTTGACAAGTTTATATGGATGCAAAACATAAGACCTGATTTGATTCCCCCATTCAGCCGAAGCATATTCGCCGCGAAGTTTTTGCTTTTCCTCTTCTTCTTTCTCTTGCTGTAATTTATATAATTTAGATTTCAAAATTTTCATCGCTTGTTCCTTGTTTTGCGCCTGGCTTCTTTCGTTTTGACATTCAACAACCGTTTTTGTCGGCAAGTGAGTAATTCTGACCGCCGAATCAGTTTTGTTGACATGCTGACCGCCCGCTCCGCTTGCCCTGAATGTGTCAATTTTCAAATCATCATCCTTAATTTTCACTTCATCATCCGATTCGATCTCCGGGAGAACTTCAACTAAAGCAAATGATGTCTGGCGAAGATTATCAGAATTGAAAGGCGAAAGCCTTACAAGTCTGTGAACTCCGGCTTCATTTTTCAAATGTCCATATGCAAATGGTCCAACAATCACAAATGTCACACTTTTTATTCCCGCCTCTTCTCCTTTTGATGTGTGTATAATTTCTGTTTTATATCTATGATTTTCCGCGTAACGCAGATACATTCTCAAGATCATTTCCGACCAGTCCTGCGCGTCAACCCCTCCTGCCCCGCTGTGGATTGCCATAATAGCGCTTGCCTCGTCATACTTTCCGCTCATCAAGGCTTCAAATTCATGTTCAAGAAATGTTTTTTCAAGCTTCTTCAATCTTTCTTTTGTTTCTTTGAGAATATCCTTATCTTTTTTTTCATCTATTATTTTTAGAAGCTCATTAAGATCATTTATTTTCTTTTCAATGTCATCCCAAAAACCGACTATTTCCCTATAGCTGTCCAGCTTTTGCATAACTCCTTTTGCTCTTCTCGTGTCATTCCAAAAACCGCTTTCATTTACCTCCGCTTCCAACCCGATAATTTCCGCTTTTTTCCGATTTAAG
>JAGLOZ010000011.1 GCA_023137595.1 Minisyncoccota bacterium
AGAAGAAAAAGTAGCTAAAAAGGTGGAAGAGAAGAAGACAGAAAAATAATTCGCATTGACAATATTATTTGCTGTTATATAATTATATGTGTAGTTAATATTTGAAAGATGAAACGAGGGTCGACAATCCGAATTAATTGCGCAAATTGAATAATAATAAGGATAATTAGTTAACTAATTCCAAACAAATATATTTGCTTGGAAGTAAAAGGAAAAAACAGAATATGAGTGAAACAACAGATAAAGAATTCGTAGAATTCGTAGTTAAATCAATTGTTGATCATCCAGATGATGTTCAAATTGAAAGAACAGTTGATGAAATGGGAGTTCTTATTTCTCTAAAAATCAATCCGGAAGACATGGGGCAAGTTATTGGACGACAAGGTTCAACTGCAAAATCCATTAGAACCCTTCTGAGAGTAATTGGAGCAAAAAACAATGCTCGAGTTAACTTTAAAATCATTGAACCGGAAGGATCAAATAGACCCCAAAGGCCTGCTACTACTACTGATAATGTAGAAGACGTAGTTAACGACTTAAAGCTATAATCTATTGTAGATTTACAATATAAAAAAACCGTGCTATTTTTAAGTAGTGCGGTTTTTGGTTTTAATAAAAAATAATCCCAAGTTTCCCAACTTGAGATATGCACATTCTATTTTTTATCATATAGAATTCCTAGCATTATTATAGTTATCATTACTATTGCAACACCCCAGGAGTCAGGTATCACACCATACGAGCACAAATAAATTGCTAACAATGATAATGCACAAAGAAAAGTGTCTATTGTTCTTATGTTTATTTTATATATTATTTTGCACAAACTTTGCTTGTAATTTACAAACATTATATAAACCTCCTAATTTAGTATTGCAATAATAAAAGCCTTTGTCAATATGCAATTTGATGTCATCACAATTTTTCCAAAAATGTTTGACTCATATTTTAATGAGAGTATTTTAGCGCGGGCGCAAAAAAATGAATTGATTCAAATTAGTGTTCATGATTTGCGAAAATACGCAACTGACAAACATAAAACCGTTGACGACACTCCTTACGGAGGAGGAGTCGGAATGGTGCTGAAAATAGAACCAATTTATAGAATATTAAGAGATTTAAAAATTATAAAAAAAGATGGAACTAAGACCCGAAAAACTTTAAAAAACACAAAGGTTTTTTTAATGTCCGCTAAAGGAAAAATATATAATCAAAGCTTGGCAAGTGAATTTTCCGAATTAAATAGAGTAATTTTAATTTGCGGACGATATGAAGGCGTTGATGAAAGGGTTGCGAAATATTTAGTTGATGAGGAAATTTCCATTGGAGAATATATCTTAACTGGCGGAGAAATACCAGCAATGGCTATTATTGATTCTGTTTCAAGATTAATTGACGGCGTAGTAGGAAAAAAAGAATCCGTACTAGACGAATCCTTTTCGAAAAAAGGATATTTAGAATATCCTCATTACACAAAACCGGAAATATTTTTGCCAAACAAAAAAACAAGTTTAAGCGTACCTAAAATCTTGCTAAGCGGAAATCATAAAAAAATTAAGAAATGGAGAGAGGAGCATTCCAAGAGAGTATGATTACTCTGTAATTTATTAAAAAGCAAAGGTCAAAACGGCATAACATATTGAGATTTATGCTTGCTGCCTATAAACTGTCCAACAAGCTCCTTCCTGTCATTTCTTGCGATTTCTGAATGTCTAAAATCTCTAGAATTGTTGGTGCGACATCAACCAACATTCCTCCAATTTCTGAACATGACTTATTTTTTTTGGGTTCATTAAATTTATTTTTGTTATTCATTACTATGAAGGGCACAGGGTTTATTGTGTGCTCAGTAACTTTTTCACCATTTTGAGGATTAAACATTTTCTCCGCATTACCGTGATCCGCTGTTATTACAAGAGTCATATTGTTATTTAATGCCGCTTCGTATAATCTTCCTAAACATTTATCAACAAATTCTATCGCGCTTATAGTTGCATTAAAATTTCCAGTATGACCTACCATATCAGCATTCGCATAATTTATTAAAATAAAATCAAATTTATCACTTGCTATTTCTCGGATAACTTGATCAGTGATCATATTCGCACTCATTTCCGGAACTTGGTCATACTTTGCAACTGACGGAGACGGTATAAGCGCTCTGAATTCATTTGGGAATGGTTCTTCTCTCCCGCCATTAAAAAAATAAGTTACATGAGCATATTTTTCAGTTTCAGCGACTCTCAACTGTTTTAGCCCGGCCTCGCTCAATGTTCTTCCGAGCGGATGTTCTATATTTTCAGGCGGAAAAATTGCAGATGCGTTAAGCCCTTTTTCATATTCCATCATTGTCGCAAACTTAACATTTGACAGTTTGCCTCCTCTGTCAAAATCTTTAAAATCATCGTTGACAAAAGCTTTTGTAATCTGCCTGGCTCTGTCTTCTCTGATATTAAAAAATATTACCGTATCATTTTCTTTAACTGAGCTAAAGTTGTTATCCTCGTCTACAATAAGCGTTGGTTTGATAAATTCATCGGTAATATCATTCTCATAACATTTTTCTAGGGCGCGTGCCGCATCTTTTTCTTTGTCGCCAACTGCGTTTACAAGGCAATAATAAGCCATCTTTGTTCTGTCCCAGTTTTTGTTGCGATCCATCGCGTAATATCTTCCCATTATACTGACAATACTGCCAGGCCAGTTCTCTTCTCCCATATTTTTCTGCAGATCTGATATAAACTTTACAGCAGACCTTGGATTTGTATCTCTTCCATCTGTAAAAAGATGAATGCAAACTTGCTTGTTTTTAACGCTATTCATTTTTAAAAATTCTAAAATTGCATACAAATGATCAGTGTGACTGTGAACTCCGCCATTACCAAGCAATCCCATGACATGTATAACTGAATTATTTTTTACAGCATGGCTCACCGCTTCAGCTAGGACTTTATTTTCAAAAAAACTCCCGTCTTGAATTGAGAGAGATACTTTTGGAAGATTCTGATATAATATTTTTCCAGCCCCTAATATCATATGTCCTACTTCGGAATTTCCCATTTCCCCCCAAGGCAAGCCAACCGCCATTCCTGACGCTTGTAAGACCGTGCTTGGATAAAAATTTGTAAATGTGTTCATGTTTGGAGTTGAGGCATTGGCTATCGCGTTTCCACTTGATTCTT
This sequence comes from Minisyncoccota bacterium, assembly GCA_023137595.1. Lineage (GTDB taxonomy): Bacteria > Patescibacteriota > Minisyncoccia > JAHIHE01 > JAGLIN01 > JAGLOZ01. Next base: position 3,183 of record JAGLOZ010000011.1, read on the forward strand.
CACTTATTCCCCATCCATCTAAAATTGCTAATATAACTTTTTTCATTCTTAGGCTTATTTTATTAAATTGATATTTTAAATTATAACATTTATTTTTACTTTAGACAATGTAATAGTATTGAAAATTGAATTGTAAATTAATATAATTATCTTTAAAATTTAACAAAATTAATATGAATCAATATTTTAAATTATTAAAAAAACACTCTGATAATAAAGAGCATTATGGTATTATTTTAAATCATAGTCTTTCGGTTCTTGCCAAAAGCGTGGATATTATAGCCAAGAAGAAACTTTATAATAAGATTGATTTTGATTTAATCGTGTCTGGTTGTTTACTTCACGACATTGGCGCCTTTGAGTTTATGAAAAACTTCAATAAAAAACAGATAGATTATCTTAAACACGGTATTATTGGAGCTAAAATACTAAGAAATGAAAAATTATATAAAGAAGCTTTGATTTGTGAAAGACACATTGGATCAGGGCTTTCAAAAGAATATATTATGGAAAACAACTTGCCACTTCCTAAAAAAGATTTTTTACCTATCACTTTAGAGCAAAAATTAATTTGCTATGCCGATAAGTTTCATAGTAAAAGCGGTAAAAAAGATAATTTAGAAAGCATCAAAAAAGAAACAAAAAAGTTCGGAGAAGAACCGCTTAGAAGATTTTTAGAATTGGAAAAATTGTTTGGCTAGATCATGCGTTTACGCATTGTCATTCTGAATCCGTTTGACAAGCTCAGGACAAGCTTGTTTCAGAATCTTTGTTATATTTATTTTAACTTGTACTATTTACACCATACTTTTTCTTACGACGTAAACAATGTTTTGTGATTTATGGACGTACCCTAAAGTAAAAATAATAACATTAAATTGCGCATGAGACCTAAAAACCTAAAAAGTTAAGAAGCTACAACCTAAAAACCTATTTACCCAAAAATCCATCTTCTTCCATAAATTTTAAAGCCTCTACGACAGAATAAGAAGCCCTGGTAATTCCCATACTTCTCATATCTGTGTCCGTACCGACAAGATAGAGTCCTTTGATCGGCGACCTGGGAGATGGAAATTTTATACCTACTGTTACTGCGGCTTTTTCTGGAATTGTAATTTGCGTGTGTTCAAATTCAACACAATCTTTTATATTCGGTATGGCTTTAAAAATAGAATTCCTAAGTTTGTTTGCTTTTTTCGCAAAATTTTCATTTTCAATAACTGTCGTAGATCCAATAAGCTGTTTATTCTTCGGAGCAAGATAGGGATCAAAGTTTGAAACAGGAACTGCCCAATAAGGAGTGCCTGTGTCAAAATACATTTCTGATCCAATGTATGAAATTTCCGGCAATTTTTTTTTCAAGCCAAGCCAAAGCGTTAAACTTTTAGTTTGTTTTAATTTTAGAAGTTCGATTCTATATTTTTTGTCTAAATTATCAGTTAAGCTAGGAAGATCTTTCATAAATCCCGAATAAACCACAAAACTTGAGAAGTAAATATCTTTATTTGTTTTTACTCCTTTGATCGTATTGTTTTCAATGATAAATTCAATCACTTTTTCATTAAGCTTAAAAACTACTTTCTTTTTTTGCATTGAATTTAAGGCGCAATCAGTTATGCTTTGAATTCCTCCAAGAGGATATCCTTGTGATGAATAATTGTGTTTTGCAAACTTGATAAATTTTTTAAGATGCCCCTCCTTTCTGTTATTTTCATCTACATAACCAGACCCGCCTAACATTCTCCATGTCGGAGTTTCTTTCATTGATTTTCCGCTTAAAAAATATGAAACTGCATCAATAAGCTTCAGTGTTTTTTCTGATGGATTATACTTCTTCATATAATCATAAACGCTCTTTTTAAGAACATTTTTATTAAGAGAGGAGTTTGCCACCGCGTCGATCATTGCGCCGGACATAATAAGCCTTTCTCTTTTTGGAAGTATATCAAAATAAGCAAGTTGCCGTAATGTCAACGGAAACTCTTGAAACTTTTTTTGATCACGAACATAATATGTGTTAATTGGAAAGAATCTGGGAATTACCGTAAAATATTTTTTGATTAATTCTCTTAGTGGTCCGTTCAAGAGATTAGTGATCGCGTGAGGTCCTGTATCAACATGATATCCGTCAACTTCATAAGTGCGGCAATTACCTCCCATAATATTATCTTTTTCAATAACAAGAACGTTTTTTCCTTCTTTGGAAAGAGCAAGAGAAATTAAAATTCCGCTTATTCCTCCGCCAATAACTATGGCGTCATATTCTATTTTTTTTTGTCTTTTCATAGATTATTTTAATTCTAAGGACTTTGAATAAATTAACTTTAGCTTGATTGATATGCAATATTTTTATTATAACATAAAATATTATGTCAGAAAATTAAAAAAATGATTTGACTAAAATATGCTTATAAATATATAATAAATAAAAGCAGCTTCATTGAAAAATCTAACAAAATAAACTATGCAAGAAATATCAATAAAAAAACTTTATTTAATCGTTTTTTCTACTGGAGCTGTTGTAATGATCCTGGAACTAATTGGTTCTAGAATTTTGGCTCCAGCCTTGGGCACATCAATTTTTATCTGGACCAGCCTGTTAGGGATAATACTTGGCGCAATGAGTTTGGGATATTTTTTAGGCGGAAAACTAGCTGATCAAAATCCAAATGTTAAATTTTTTTCTCTTATTATTTTTACCTCGGGAGTTCTTATGTTTTTTATAATTATAATAAAAACATCGGTTCTTGAGTTTTCAGTTCTTCTGGGCATGAAAAATGGAGCAATTTTTTCAGCTATAACTCTTTTTGCGTTACCGGCAGTACTATTAGGAGCAGTTTCTCCATATGCCGCAAGAATGGCGATAAAAGAAGTTGAGAGTTCCGGAAGAACTATGGGAAATTTATATGCTGTTTCCACTTTTGGCAGTATAATTGGCACTTTTTTGGCAGGATTCTACTTAATTCCGAATTTTGGAAGTACTAGCACATTATACGCTTTAGCGTTTTTATTGTTATTTATTTCTATATTTAGCTATTATGATAGGATTAGAACGATAGGAATGCTTGCGAGCTTTCTTTTTCTTTTTGGTTTTTCTTTGATTGTAAGCGCAATAGAGAAAGAAGAATTTATCGCAAATGAAGATAGTGCCTATAATCGCATAAGAATTTACGACAGAGAAGACGAAAACGGAGGAATAACAAGAATAATGGCAGTTGAAAATTTTTTTGACTCTGGAATGTTTTTAGGCTCTGAAGAGCTGGCTTTCGATTATACAAGATATTACAGATTAGACGAAATTTTTAAAAAAAACATCAAAAAAACTGCTTTATTTGGAGGAGCGGCCTATTCGGTCCCAAAAGATTTTTTACGTAGGAATAAGGAAGGAACAATAGATGTTATAGAAATTGACTTAAGGACAACAGAGCTAGCTGAAAAATATTTCCATTTAGACACAACTGACAAAAGATTGCATATTTATCATGAAGATGCTAGAATATTTTTAAATCGTACGGAGAGAGAAGGCAAAAACAAATACGATGTTATCTATAATGATGCATTTACCTCAACCTGTTCAATTCCCTTTCATTTGACGACAAAAGAGTCCATTGAAAAGATCTATAATATTCTTGGTGACGATGGCGTGTATATAATGAATTCCGTGTCTGCGATTTCAGGTGAAAACTCTAAATTTTTCAGAGCAGAATACAAAACGATCAAAGAGAAATTTGAAAATGTTTTTGTATTTCCGGTATTGTCTATGGAAAAAAGTCTATTGGAAGATGTTCAGAATATAATGATCATAGCAACGAAAAAAAGAGTTGATATTGATGAAATTTTAGAGAATAACAAAGAGAAAGAGACAGGAGAATTGCTCAAACACTATTATAAATACGAAATTAAAACTGACGACATAGAAATTTTAACTGATGATTTCGCTCCAGTCGATCACTACACTTCTGATTTTTGCATATTTTAATCTATAAACATAAAAAAATGAAAATATATTTCGCTGCGCCAGTTAGGGGAGATAGAAGTAAAATAGAAACCAACAAATTTATCGTTGAGCTTATTAAAGAATTGGGCCATGAGGTTTTAACCGGACATACCGTCAAGGAAAAAGAGAAGCTTGTGGAAATTGAAAATAATTTTGGACATACAAGTATATACGAGAGAGATATGAATTGGCTCAAAGAGTGCGATCTAATGATCGCTGAAGCAAGTACTCCGAGTTTTGGCGTCGGATACGAAGCTGGGTATTTATTAGGAAGTGGCAATTCTTTTGATAAAAAAAACAGAAAAGTTATAATTCTATATGACAAGAACACCGAGGAAAAGGTTTCTGCTTTGGCAGTTGGCAATACTGATCTAAACGCGATCGTATATGGCTATGAGAGCGAAAAAGATATTGCACATTTTTTAAAAAAATATCTGCAATAAGATATACGTAAAAAATAAGAGAGATTAGTTTCTCTTGTTTTTTTAAGTCTAATTTAAAACAGAGGAATTTCAATATCTGTATCTTGTAGAGACGAGGCAGTGCCTCGTTCCTACGATGCTCGCGCTTTGCGTTCGTGTAAAACTTAACTTATGTCAAAATGTTTGTATGTTAAAATGTTTAAATACCATCGAGCTTCTTGCGCCGGCAGGAAGCTTTGAAAAATTGGTTTATGCTCTGGAATTCGGAGCAGACGCGATTTACGCGGGACTGCCGGATCTTTCTTTGCGTGCAAGAATAAACAAGTTTGACGATAAACAGATCATTGAGGCGATAAATTGGACGCATAGCAAAAATAAAAAGATATATATCACGATAAACATTTTTGCGCATAATTTTCATCTAGATATTCTTAAAAAACATTTGCAAATTTTTAAGAAAAACTTGCCAGACGCTTTTATCGTTTCTGATGTTGGCGTAATTGAAATTATAAAAAAAGTTTTTCCTGGCGCAGAGATTCATCTTTCCACTCAAGCAAACACCACTAATTGGCAAACAGCAAGATTTTGGCATGAACAAGGAGTGAAAAGGATAATCCTAGCGCGAGAACTGACCCTTGAAGAAATTGAAGAAATTCACAAGAAAGTTCCGAAGTTAGAGCTTGAATATTTCGTGCATGGCGCAATGTGTTTGAGCTATTCCGGAAGATGCCTTTTAAGCTCCTGGCAAACAGGAAGAAATTCAAATCTTGGGGACTGCGCGCAAAATTGCCGTTGGAAATATCAGCTTGTTGAAGAAAAAAGGCCTAATGAATACATTCCAATAGAGCAAGATGATCATGGAACATATTTATTAAATTCAAAAGATCTATGCTTAATTGAATATTTAGACGAACTCAAGAACGCCGGCATAACTTCATTCAAAATTGAAGGTAGAGCAAAAAGCGTTTATTATTTAGCACAAGTCGTCAAAGCATATAAAACAGCTCTAGACATAGGCACGGATACAAGCATAGATGAAGATCCAAGTTCAAACATAGACACAGATAAAAATTCAAACCCTAATTCTGATTCTGATTCTGACACAAAGACAGCAAAACCAGACAAAAAACTTGGCAATAAAGCCATAGCCTCTTTGGATGCGGCCGCATCCAAAGATGCTATAGACAGAAACAAGGAGATTGAAATAAGGAAATTGAAAAGAGATCTGATGAGACTTATGAATAGGACTTTTACGACAGGATTTCTGTTTGGTGAATGTAAATTCAAGGGACAGGAAACAAAGTTTTCGCATACTAAGGAAGAATATGAATTTGTGGGGGAAGTAATCAAGCTAGAAAGTAAAAAGTTAAAAGTAAAAAGTAAAAATTATAACATCATAAAAATAAAAGTTCATAATGCGCTTTTTACGGGTGACAGAGTTGAATTTATTCAGCCGAAAGGGGATAATATATTTTGCAAGATCAAAAATATTTACGATGATAAAACTTTTGAAAAACTAAAATCCGCACATGGCGGACAGGAGAGGATGGTTTATATTGAGATCAGTAAAAAGCCGGAAGTTTTTAGTGTGATGAGAAAGAAGCTAGGTTCTTAGGTTGTAACTCTGCCTGCCGACAAGTAGAGTTTTAGCTTTTTAGGTTTTAAAATTATTTAGATTAGTCTGCTTATTATAGTTTCAATTATTTTATCGCTCCAGTGAAGACACAAGACTATATTACGCTAACAAATTTTTATGTTAGCTCCATTCTCCTGAATAGAGCTTTATGTGCGAACAATAATTTGTACCTATGCACAAAAAACTCCAGCCTGAAGACTAGAGCCAACAAATTATGCTTGTAAAATTAACACAAAAAATATTGTTTATTGAGACTTAGAATTAAAAGGTTTTAATATTATAAATAAAAAAAGGGCATTGGCTTATGCCGCAACCCTTGGACGCTTTGCCATGCTTTGCGCTCTAAAGATAAGCGCGGCAGGATATCCAATAAGTCGCATCGCCCAAGTTACCGATTCAGAATGATTCCTGAGCGCTCTTACTTTTAATGTTTTTCCTGCTCCTAGCAATAGGACGCAGAGTCCAGTGGCAGTCGCTATATTTATAGCTGTGCCGATGATTATTGCAGCTGTAATAGCGGATATAAATCCGATTACAATGAGAATTATTCCAAACCTCATTTTAGCAAAAGTCCATCGTTCTGGTGCAATTTTTGTATTTATGAACTCAAAATTTTCCTGAGTTCTTAAGGCTCTTGTGCTCAAAAAAACAAGAACGATTCCAGATCCATTAACTATACCGAGCTCAAGAGATGAGCTCATCACTGTTCCGACTAGTGTTATAAATATACCTAACACTATAACAGCGACAGAAGATACTTTTCTATTTATTGTCATTGCTCTTCACCTTCTCCTTTTTAGGAGTTTAAATACATAATTCACAATATATATAAATTGTCAATAGCCTTATCCCAACCCCGAATGCAGTTTTTAATCAAAATATTTTGTGATAAAAATAAACTCCGAAATCACAAAAGGCTCCACACGGAGTATGGAGCCAACAAAACATAGAACCAACAATCCTGTTAATAATTTTTATTGATTTATATTTTAATATTTGATATAATAAAAAAGTAAAAATAAATAATAAATTAACAATTTAACAATGGAAAATAAATATGTTATTGTTTCGGTGATTTTTATCGTGTTGGTGTCTGCGATTATTCTATTCGTAGGTAATAATAAAAATGACGATCAATCCGACGGAGAAAAAGGGGGACTAAAAATAGAAGTTTTGAAAGAAGGAACTGGATCTGTTGTGACAAAAAAAGGCGACAAGATCTCTGTTCATTACACAGGAACATTAGAGAGCGGCATAAAGTTTGACTCAAGTGTTGACAGAGGAACGCCATTTTCATTTAAAATCGGAGCAGGAAAAGTCATTAAAGGCTGGGATCAAGGAACGTTAGGTATGAAAGTAGGAGAGAAAAGAAAACTGACAATTCCAGCTGAGCTGGGATATGGAGCAAGAGGATCCAAAAAAATTCCGCCAAATGCAACATTAATTTTCGATATTGAATTAATTTCTATTCAGTAAAAATTAATAAATAATTAGGATTTTTTCGCTTTTATTGTATCTTAAAAAAAGATTATCTATAAATTGGAATTTATCCTTTAGGATTTTATTGCAAGCGCACTAAATGAGATCCTATAAGGATAAATTCCGAAATTTTGTAGAATGATGTAAAAATTGAGGAAGTCCTAATGATCTTATTAAGTTAAATGAGATTATTTTTTTGTTGTTAGAATCTTTACTTTCTATTTATTCTCTGATAGTATGTTTTGGTAAATAAGGACAGCCCTTTCAATAAGTTTTAGTTTTTTAAATTTCACTAACTTTTGAAAACAAAAAAATTACTTTGTTATTTATAAAAAGGACTGTCTTTGATGCGCTAAAAATTAATTGATAAAAAAATAATTATGTCAAAAGAAGGGGTTGTCTTGAGATTTGATGAAGTCTCATTTGAATATTTACATAAGAAGCCAATTTACGATGAGGCCAGTTTTTCTGTGCGGGATGGATCTAAAATTACATTAATGGGTCAGAATGGCGCCGGGAAAAGTACGATGTTTGATCTTGTTACGGGAAAGCTGAAACCGACAAAAGGAAAAATTTCGATTACGAATGATATTACCATTGGAATTGCCAAACAAGTGATTGAAAAAGAGGATTTAGATCTTTCGGTGCAAAAATATTTCCAGAAAGCTTATGACGAAGTTCCTTATAATGCCCCGGGTGAAATGAAAAAAGTTCTTGAAGCAGTAAATCTAAATATACCGCTTGAAAAAGCCGTAAAGGATCTTTCTGGCGGACAACAAGCGCGATTGCTTTTAGCTTTTGCTCTGATTCAAAAACCTGACATTCTTTTGCTTGATGAGCCTACGAATAATTTAGATGAAGAAGGGATCGCTCATCTTATAAATTTTTTAATAATGTATGACAAAACTGTGATCATCATTTCTCATGATGCTGATTTTTTAAATTGTTTTACGGATGGAGTTTTGTATCTTGATATTTTTACTCACAAAATTGAACAGTATGTTGGCGATTATTATTCTGTCGTAGGAGAAATTGAAAATAGAATTGAAAAAGAAAAAAAGAAAAACGCGCAATTGGAAAAAAATATAAAAGACAGGAAAGAAAAAGTTAATTTTTTCGCGCATAAGGGAGGCAAGATGAGAAAGCTTGCCAAAAAAATGAAAGAGGAAATTGAAGATGACGAAACAAATAAAATTGAAGTTAGAAAAGAAGATAGAACAATTAGAGACTTTGTAATTCCAGCTCAAGATATTGCCGGCAAAATTGTTGAGATCTATTCCATTAAAGCATTAATTGACAACAGGGAAGTGACAAGGGGAAAGGAGATGATTTTAAGAAAAGGCACTCATCTATTGATAAGTGGTCCAAATGGCGTTGGAAAAAGCACTCTTTTAAAAAATTTGATCTCCGGTAATTCGTCTGATCACAAAATCTTGGAAAATGTCCGTGTAGGATATTATAGTCAGGATTTTTCATCCCTGGACTGCGATCAAACTGTGCTAGATTCTCTTTCTGGCGCAATGCTTGGTAATAATGATATTCAACAAATGAGATCTATTGCTGCTGGATTTTTAATCACTGGCGAACTTATGGGTCATAAAGTCTCTGACCTGTCAGAAGGGCAAAAGGGACTCTTGAGTTTTGCTCGTCTGGTATTAATGCAACCGGGACTTCTTGTTCTTGATGAACCTACAAATCACATAAATTTCCGCCACATTCCAGTTATTGCCAAAGTCCTTGATCAATACGAAGGAACAATGATCATCGTAAGCCATATGGAAGAATTTATAGAACAGATCAGAATAGATGAGATTTTAGATTTAGGAAGCTTATAACAGTTTTTAACTGGAGCATTTTGTGATAAAAATAATCCGAAAACACAAAAGGCTCCACAGCCCTAAAGGGACTATGGAGCCAACTGAGAATGTGAGATGTTTAAATGTTAATATGTTTAAATGTTAATATGATTTTCTGTTTGACACAATTTCATTTTATGCTATACTGTCGTTATATTGAGGAAGCGACTGATTACCTGCCACAGAAATGGACAGGTTTTTTTAAAGCTTAAGTTATCTCATAGTGAATTTGAATATGCGTTCCTCCTCTGACAGAAGTCTGCCCTGAGCGACAGCCGAATAGGGAAGACCGGGAGAGGTTTGAAGAATCGTAAAATTATAATTATAATAAAAAAGCTGAAGCATCTTCTTGTCTATATATATGATTATAATCTCGCCCGCATTCAAAACCCCCTTTAACTCCCCCTTATCAGGGGGACGACATAGAATATGTAAAACTTAATTTATTATTTAATCAAAACTATGGATCAGAAACAATTTGTATTAGCAATCAATCAAATCTGCGAAGAAAAAGGAATATCAAAAGAAAAAGCAATAGAAGTTGTTGAAGCTTCTTTGGCTTCAGCATATAAAAAAGAATATGGGAAAAAAGGGCAAATTATAAAAGTTAATTTTGATGAAATATCAGGTGATATGAAAGTATTTCAAGTAAAAATAGTTGCGGAAGAAAATGATGATGAAAATGAAGAAGCAGAAGAAACTATAGACGAAGAAAAAGAATTAAAAAAGAAATTTAATCCTGACAAAAATATCACAGTTGAAGAAGCAGAAGAATTCAAAAAAGATCCGCGAATTGACGACGAGATTGAAATTCCACTGCCTTCTAAAAGTGATTTTGGAAGAATCGCGGCGCAAACCGCAAAACAAGTTATGATTCAAAAGATCAGAGAAGCTGAGAAAGAAGCGGTTTTTGACGAGTTTAAAGATAAGGAGGGTGAAGTTGTTAATGGAACCGTTCAAAGAATTGAAGGAAGAAATGTTTTTATAGACATAGGAAAAGCTGTGGGCATTCTTTATCCAACGGAGCAGATAGTTGGCGAAAAATATAACATAGGACAGAGACTGAAAATTTATATTGTAAAACTTGATAAAGACGCAAAAGAAGCGAGTTTAATTTTATCCAGAACTAGCCCTGACATTATAGAAAAATTGTTTGAATTAGAAGTCCCTGAAATATTTTCAAAAACCGTTGAAATAAAATCTATTTCGCGCGAGGCTGGATCCAGAACAAAAGTAGCAGTTTGTTCTAATGAAGAAGGAATAGACCCTGTTGGATCCTGCGTTGGACAGCGTGGATCCAGAATCCAGACAATTATAAACGAGCTTGGAGGAGAAAAAATTGATATCATAGAATGGAACGATAATACCAGTAAATACATACAACATGCCTTGTCACCAGCCAAAATAGCGCGCCTTGATATAAATGAAGAAAAAAGATCTGCAACTGCTTTCGTAGAAGAAGATCAATTATCATTAGCCATAGGAAAACAGGGGCAGAATGTTCGTTTGGCCGCGAAACTGACTGGTTGGAAAATTGATATTCTTGAAGAAAAAAAGAAGGAAATGACAGAAGAAAAAAGTGTTGAAAAAGAAGAAGAGAAAGACTCTGAAACAGAACCTAAAGAAGACAAACAAGAAAAGAAAACGGCTGAGGAAAAAACGAAGGCTAAAAAAGAAGAAATAAAAAATGAAGAGAAAGCCGAGAAAAAAGCTAAACCTGAGAATAAAGAAAAGAAAATTAAAAAGGAAGATAGGCCAGAAAAAAAGAAAGTAAAGAAAGATAAAAAGAAATAAAAAACATTGTTACATTGTTCTATTGCTAAATTGTCAGACGATAATAAATGAATTAAACTTCTTATACATTGAATAAACATAATAGCAATCTAACAGTCTAACAATTTATCAATCTAATTATATGAAAAACAAAACCATTTCTATCGGACATAAAAATCCTGACACAGATTCTGTTTTGTCAGCTATTTTGGTTTCAAGGTTTGGAATGAAAATTTTTGGTATTGCCACTGAAGCAGTGGTTGCGGACAATATAAACAATGAAACTAAATATATTTTGGAAGAACTTAGAATTAAAAAGCCAAGGATTTTGAAAAAAATTGGAAATGAAACCGTTATTCTTGTTGATACAACGGAACCAAAACAGATCATTGACGGCTTGACGGAAGATAATCTGGTGGCAATCATTGACCACCACAATCTTGGTGGCTTAAAATCATCAAAACCGATTTATACTCGCATTGAACCAATTGGATGCACGGGATCAGTAATTTATAAAATTTTGCAAGAAAAAAATATTAAGATTGATAAAACTTCTGCCACTCTTATACTCGTTTGTATCCTTTCTGATACGCTTAATTTTAATTCGCCAACTGCGACAAGTGATGACAAAAAGACATTAAAAGAGCTGAATAAAATTGCAAAATTGGACATTCAGAAATTTGTTCACAAATTATTTGCCGCGAAATCAAGCTTAAAAGGAATTTCTGTTAATGATATAATCAGCAAAGACTATAAGCAATTTGATATGGGGAAAAATAAAGTTGGTATTGGAGTCTGGGAAACAACAGATCCCGAAACTGTAAATATTCAAAAGGGTAAAATCATTAAAGCTCTTTTGG
>JAGLOZ010000012.1 GCA_023137595.1 Minisyncoccota bacterium
AAAGATGTTTTTGGAATTGCAAAAAATAACATTGTATTTTCCAAAGGCACAGTTTCCAGAAAAAAACAGCTTGTTCCGCCGCTGATGAATAAATTGAGAAATGAGCTAAGAAAGTAATATAGGATTGTCATTCTGAACTTGTTTCAGAATCTACCGGCTATTGCGCTAATTTAATCTATAAATCACCGAATATTTTGACCGAAATGAAAATACAATTACAATGTTAATTAAAAAATTGTGTTTGCGTCGTAGGTGAAAGTTAATATTTAAATAATATAAATTAAAACCTAATATACGAAAGATTCTGAAACAAGTTCAGAATGACAAATTAAATTAATTTAACATCAACAAACAATGAAAACTGAAATTAAAAACTTACCAAAATCGCAAAAAGAAATAAGTGTTGAAATTTCCGTAGAGGAAATGGAAAAGCATATTGACAAGGCATTGGACAAATTAGCTAAAAATATCAAAGTGGATGGTTTTCGCAACGGAAAAGTCCCAATTAATGTTGCGCGAAAACAATTAGGGGAGACGGCTGTTTTTGAGGAGGCGACGCATGAAGCAATTGAAACAACATATTTAGAGATCATTAAAGAAAATAAGTTAAATCCAATTGGACATCCAAAGGCTGACATTACAAAATCGGCCTTAGGAAATCCTCTTGAATATAAAATTGTGATTACAATTGTGCCAGATGTAAGTTTGGGAGATTATAAAAAAGTTTCCGGAAAGGTTGAAAAAATAAAAATTGAAGATAATAGAGTTGAAAAAGAATTAGAAATGATTCAAAAGAAAAGAGCAAATTATATAACAAAAGACGAGCCGGCAAAGAAGAAAGATCGCGTTGAAATTGACTTTGTGTCCCGAGTCGGCGGAGTGAAAATTGAAGGAGGAGAGAGTAAAAATCATCCGCTTGTAATCGGACAAGGAATGTTTATTCCAGGATTTGAAGATAATTTAGTGGGAATGAAAAAAGATGATATAAAAGAATTCAGTCTTGTTTTTCCGAAAGATTATAAACCGGAACTAGCCGGCAAGAATGTAGATTTTAAAGTTGAAGTTAAAATCGTGCAAAAAGTAGAACTGCCTGAAATTAATGATGGACTCGCGAAAGGACTGGGCAAATTTGAAAGCCTAGACGATTTAAAGAAAAGCATTAAAAAGGGAATCATAGCAGAAGAAGAAAACAAGGCTAAAGAGGATCTCAAAGCAAAACTCATTGATCAGGTTTCCGAAAAGTCAGAAGTAGAAATTCCGGAAGTTATGATCGAATCTGAAATAGAAAATATGCTGAATGAATTCAAAAATAACGTAGCGCAAACCGGAATCAAGTTTGAAGATTATTTGCAAAATGTAAATACTAGTATAGAGAAATTAAAAACAGAATGGAGGGAACTGGCAGAAAAAAGAGTGAAAACAGGACTTTGTATGAGAGAAATCGCGTTGAAAGAAAAGATCGAAGTTACTGCGGATGAGATTGAAAAAAGAGTCAATGAAACTTTGAAACATTATCCAAACGAAGAAGAAGTCAGGAAAAACATTGATATTGAAAAATTCAAAGATCATGTCGCAAGCATTATGGTGAATGAAAAAGTTTTTGAGGTGCTGGAGAAGATTGCAGAAGGAAATGGGAAATAAATTTTTCTGTCATTGCGAGGAATGAAGTTGAGAGGTAGCGAAACGGAATGACGAAGCAATACCGTGACTATGCACGGAGAATTTAATTACGGGATTGCTTCGTCGCCTTCTCGTTCGCTGTGCTCACTCGGGCTTCTCGCAACGACAATATACTAAATATTTAACAAAAAATCTATGAACCTAATACCAACAGTAATTGAAAAATCAACATACGGCGAGAGAGCGTATGATATTTATTCAAGACTTTTAAAAGATAGGATTATTTTTCTTGGAGGTCCAATCAACGATGCGGTCGCCAATACGGTGATCGCCCAGCTTTTATTTTTAGAAAAACAAGACGACAAAGCTGATGTGATGATCTATATAAATTCTCCAGGCGGAGTCGTAACTTCGGCTTTGGCAATTTATGATACAATGAATTATGTCAAATGCGATGTCTCAACGGTCTGTATCGGAATGGCTGCGTCTGCCGCATCACTCCTGCTTTCTTCGGGAGCAAAAGGAAAAAGGCTTGTATTGCCGAATGCGGAAGTTATGATCCATCAAGTAATGGGCGGAGCAGAAGGACAGGCAAGCGACATTGAAATTTCCGCTAAACATATTTTGAAGATCAAAGACAGATTGAATAAGATCCTTGCCAAAAACACAGGACAGTCTCTTGAAAAAGTTGAAAAAGATTCCGATCGTGATTTTTATATGAACGCGGAAGAGGCGAAGAAGTATGGGGTGGTGGATAAGATCGTGAAGTAGGAATCGTATAACGTATAACGCGCAACGTATAACATTTTTACGAAATTTGAAGTTACAACAGTAGTTGTCATTTCGACTGGAGTGAAGCGAGGCATGAGTCCCGAGTACTCGGGAGAGAAATCTCTCTATATTTCATAAAGTTGTTATATAGAGCTATTTGAGTTTAAGAGATATCCCCATTCGGCTCTCACTCAGGGCAGGCTCTCGACTCCTATCGTCGCTCGGGATGACAATTTAAAAAATGGCGCAGACAGTGGAAAGTGAATTTAATTACAGCTGAAAATCCCGGACTTGTTGATTTGAACATAGACTAGAAGTAAAACAACAAATATTCCTGAACTGAATTCAGGACAGGCTCTGAAACAAGTTCAGGATGACGGTGTAATATGTAGATTAATTATTTATGAAAAAAATCAAGCCAGCACTAATTGGCAAGAGCTTAGAGAATGAATGTGATATCTTCAGTTTAGATTTAAATAGTATGCTGTTTAATGATATTCTTAAAAACAGCTTAATATATTCTATTCTATATACATTCTTTCTATTTCCGATGAAAATAATTTCTTGGAAAATTCAGATGCATTAAAGTTATACAGATCTTTTTATAACACCAAATTTAATGGTGTTAGGTTTTTGCTAGAGCTTTTTCTTACAAGTTTGGAAATTATTTCTAAAGAAAACGATCAAGAAAAAAACAGTTTCGTTTTTTCTCTTGCAGTTAGTGAAAAAATTAATATTCACTCCATGAATAAATATATTCTTATTCTTGATCCTTCGAATAAAGATTATGTAAGTGCTGTGGAAAATGGTAGACAAAATTATATTGATTTTTTAAAGAAATACTCTAAAATTTCACAACTTGTTCCAGACGATATTGAGAATTTTTTTTCTACTAATAATTTAAATCTACTTTCAAGCAGAAAAGAAAAAGATTTTAAAAGTAATTTTGGATTTAAATATTACAGATATAGTAAGGTGAATTATGGTAATGTAATAAAAGATAATGAAAAATTTCAAATATTAATAGAAAAAATAAAAAAAGTTGGTATATTTCCTTCCGTTATTACTACTGATTTCATAAAAAATGTGTATACAGGCATTTCAACTGAAACGCATCCAACAATTTCTACTATTGAGCATTTTAATACTTTTATTTCTAAAAGTAAAAAAGAAAAAATTCATATGGTTTTTAATGCAGAAGAAAATTATGACGCTTTTCTTAAGATTATAGGTATATTAATGGATGTTCTGTATAAGAAATCAAGAAATGAAAAAATTGAAAATCTCAAATACTCTGATTAAAAATTAATTATTATTGAGAAGAATAATATTCTTTTGCGGGAACGGATTTGTAATCCGTTTCAAATATTTTGAAAATGAATATAACTGTGCTATAAAATTTCTTTTTATAAAAAACGAAAAATGAAATTTAGAAACAAAAAGAATGCCGAGTACTCGGGATAAACCAGCTCTCGCTACAGTTTTTGTTAAAATGTTAGTATGTTTATATGTTAAAATGATTATGCGTTTGACAAAAAAATTTCTATAGTATAGTATATAAATACGGTTAATATTAATAAAAC
>JAGLOZ010000013.1 GCA_023137595.1 Minisyncoccota bacterium
TTAAATGATAACTGTGGATAAGTGGGGCTTGACGAGAGTTTTAATTTATAAGATAATACAAATTAGAAGTAATAAATTAAAAAAGCAGTCAATGTCAGTAATGATCAGAAAAAATAATTTGCGGTTTCTCACCCCTTGTTTTTCTATTTTACATTTATTGTTCATAAAAAGATAATCTCAATTAAGAGGTTATTTTTTTATGGGCAAAGAATTGTCTAAAAACGAAAATACAAATACAAAAATATTAGATGGAGGAGAGAAATATGGAAGGAATAGAAGGAGATGTAGTGATAACAGAAGATGTAGTGACAATAGGAGATGTAGTAACGAATGAATTAATTGAAGAAATCGTTAATAATTCAGAGAATCCTTTAACGATCTCAGAATTAGCGGCGATAATAAAAGAAAAAACAAGGACTGTGTTTATTCGCCGTAAAATAATTGAGTACTTAAGACAAGTAGAAAAATTAGAGTTTTTTTATCTTGAAGAAGGTAAAATCGTTGTTGGTCAATGTCAACACGACAAAGCTACTTGTCTAAATTTGCAGAGATTATCATAATCTTCTGCTTTTTATTTATAAAATTAATTTTTTTTAATCTTTTTTATGGAAATCTTTACTATGAAAGATAACGGACGCTTTTTGGATTTGTAACGGTTTTGAAATCCTAAAGGGTAAATTCCTAACTCAATTTTGGAATTTACCCTTTAGGGTTTTATTTGTTGGTTCAATATTTCCGGCTTGAACCATTTATTTTCTTTAAACCGTTTGCTTAACATAATTTTTCTGAAATCACAAAAGGCTCCAGTCGGGAGACTGGAGTCAACGACGCAAATCTCTGTTGGCTCCATACTCTGTGTGGAGCCTCTTGTGATTTCGGGGAAGAATTATTTTATAACCAACCCAACTTTCTTTTTCCTCGTTGGTTCAATGTCTCCGACTTGAACCATTTATTTCTTTAAACCGTTTGCTTAACATAATTTTTCTGAAATCACAAAAGGCTCCAGTCGGGAGACTGGAGCCAACGACGCAAATCTCTGTTGGCTCCATACTCTGTGTGGAGCCTCTTGTGACTTCGGGGAAGAATTATTCTATAACCAACCCGATTTTCTCTTTCACTTCTTTCATTGTTTTTTGCGCGATTTCCCTTGCTTTTTGGGTGCCATCATTTAAAACCTTTTTCACTTCTTCAGGATTTTTTTCAAGCTCTCTTCTTTTCTCTCTAAAGTTTTTGAAGTGACTGGCGATATCTTTCGCAAGCGCATTTTTTAATTTAGAGAATTCTGTATCTTGGGCTAAAAAGTTGTCTTTAAAGGATTCTTTTTCTTTTTTGTCTTCTATAAAAATATTTAACAGTGTGGAATAGTGTGCAATAATATAAGCAGCTCTTTGACTTTCTTTTGTGATAAATTTATTGTCTATATATCTTGTAAGTAAATTTCCTCTTTTTGTCGGTCCTATAGAAATAATACCAAACCCGTCCATAATATTTTTTATTGTTTCTGGTTTACCTTCAATTACATCAATTAATTCTTTGACATCCTTTTTTTCTATTTCAGTATTAGACAGTGAAACAGCTTTTTTCATTTTTTCTGTAATAGTATTTTCATTATCATTAATTCCAATATATGATTTTGGTCCATGCGACTTACTCATCTTTTTGGTCGGATCGGTGAGCGACATAATTTTTGGTGTTTCGGTGATTATATCACATGGCTCTGGAAAAGTCTCCCCAAACTTATTATTGAAAAATCGCGCGATCTTTCTGGTCAACTCAATGTGTTGGATTTGATCCTGTCCGACGGGCACGCCATAAGCTTTATACATCAAGATATCCGCTGCTTGTAAGACGGGATAATCAAACAGACCCATATTGATATTCTTCTCTTGATCTTGCGATTTGTCTTTGAATTGCGTCATTCTTTGCAGTTCTGAAATCGGAGTGATAGTATTAAATATCCAAGCAAGCTCCGTATGTTCCGGAACTTGCGATTGAACTGCGATCGTGCATTTTTTAGGATCCAGTCCAATTGCCAAAAAATCCAGCGCCAGATCAAAAATTTGCTTTGATTTTTCTTTGGGATCATAATTTCCGGTAATTGAATGATAGTCGGCAATAAAGAAAAAGCAGTTATATTTATCCTGAAGCTCCACAAAGTTTTTAAGCGCCCCGAGATAATTCCCAATATGCAACTCTCCCGAAGGCTGAATCGCACTGAAGATCGTTTGTTTTTTGTTCATGGGTTTTAATGATTATTGGATTATTTGGAATACTGATTCTAAAACCTATTCTGAAACCTGGTTTCGGATACCCGAAACCAGGTTTCAGAATAGGTTTTAGAATTACAGTGTTAACTTAAGATTTCTAAATTTTCTCAATAAAATATTTTTCTAAATCTTTTCTACTACTTGATTCTTTCATTACTATCTCAACATATTTTTGATATTCTTTCGTATTTTTAAACTGCGATAAAATAATTTCTTTGTTGCAAAGCGTTCCACTCCGTAATCCTAGATAATCTTGATAACTGCACCATTTGTAATTTTCAGCTTTGGCTATTTTATGTATTTTTGCGTTCCCATTCACATAGCCTGAAAGCCAGAGAAGATACTCATTGGTGTCGATGTGAATTGATTTGAACGGACCTTGAAATAACGAGCCGGAGCGATTATTTCGAGTGTTAAAATATTTAACATAGCCAAGACTAAGCTTGTGCATAAACTTTTCTATTCCATTATCCATTAATTGTTTTGAAATAAAGTGGTAATGGTTTGGATTGAAGCAATAGCAGATAATTTCAACCAGCTTGGGCATATCTAAGAATCTGAAACCTGGTTTCGGGTACCCGAAACCAGGTTTCAGATTCTGTCCATTTTTTTCAGCTTTTCTTTTCTCGTAATCCCTTTGAGCATCACTTGATTCATTATTAAACTCCCTCATACTTACCAAAAACCTCAAATAATCTTTCTCATCACAAAATATCTCGCGTTTATCTGTTCCACGATTGTAGATGTGATAATATTCGTTATTAGCGAATTTTGTTTTTCGCATATTTATTTTATTCAGATTCTATAATTATTATAGCTTTATATCTGAACTTTATCAATTTTAAAAAAGGAAGTTAAAAAAGAAAGGGGATTTTATTTTTTATCCCCTAAGTTTCAGTTATCTCTTCATAATCATTTTCTCCGCTCGAAAAACTTTTGTACTTAGTTTTTTTTAATTTTATTTCGTTTTGATTGTTTTTGCAATCAGGATTAATACAAAAATAATGTATTCCTCCGCTAAAAGGATAATGTAATTCGGTTTCAAGGCCATGACCGCAATTCGGACAGTATTCACTTGTTTCGTCAACATATAATATGGAGTACTTTTCACCAAATCTTTTTACTATTTTTCTTTTGAGCTTATGATTACAACAAGGACAAACATATTTTGATAATTCCTTTATAATTTTTATTGCTTTGTTGCAAAAGGGACAATAGTAATATCCTTTTTTTGTTTTTATTAATTCTTGTGTCATCTATCTCTCCTCCATAACTAAAAAACAGTTTTTAGGCTGTTTTGCATTCACTCAATTTTTCTAAAATATAAGAAAAACCAAAACAGCTCAAATGTTGATTTGGTTATGCCAATGGTTTAGTTTTTGTGTTGCTATGTTTTTTCTCATAGTGTTTGGTTCGTGAATATTATATACTTTGCATCACGAAATGTATAATTTTATTGTCATTGCGAGGGAGGTACGACCGAAGCAATCCCGTAATTTAGCTCTTTGCGCGTAGTTATGGGATTGCTTCAGTCGCTATCGCTCCTTCGCAATGACATTTTATAATACAAAGTATATAGAAACTTTGTTAATTTGAAGTAGGGAAGGGGGCTTTGTTTTTTCATGCCCCCGCTTCTATTAATATAGTTGCTCCTCCATATGTTGATTTGTAGAATTTTTTCAAACAATCTTTATTTTGACATTGCCGTACTATTCCAAATGCGAAGGGATATTGTTCTATTGTTTTTAGGGTAGTACAACATTTTGGGCAAAAAATATCTTGATCATAGTTCATTTTATTCACCTTTTATTTTTGTGAGAATAAAAAAACTTCTCATCTTTGCATACATCAAAAAAATTGATGCATACAAGGACGAGAAGTTATCCCGTGGTGCCACCTTGATTGTTCTAAGTCTTAACTAACGAATAAAATCCGCTAGTAAAACGGACTTAGAACCACTTTGCTGACTCTGACTTTTGCAAGAAGCAAAACGACATCAGTTTATCCCATGATTACGGGGGAGACCGAATTTCCACTAATGCAGAAATCATCCTTTCGCAACCCTCTGACCCCTTTATCAAGGGGAAAAGTTGGAGCGAAGAAACTAGACCCAGCCCCGAACAATACATTCGGGATCTAGTTTATGGATTTTGCGATTATTCAAAGAGCTTCCATTTCTGAGATAAGAATATCATATATATTTTTTATGTCAACCCCGCTCTAAATTTTATAAAACAGTATAACAAAAACAAACTATCAGAATAACTTGGGATAGTTTGGCGATAACAAACAGTATTATAAAATTTAGAGCGGGGTCAAGAGAACGCAAAATAAAAATTCAGTCAAGAGAAGGAGTGTTATTAAGTTCTGTGTGTCATTGGAATTTACCCTTTAGGGTTTTATTTAAATAATGCTTTTTTGAAATCCTAAAGGATAAATTCCGTAGATTGTAGGTCTTTGTAATGTTGCCCTTGGGAGCAGAATGTAGGCAGTTGTTGTTGACAGAAGCTTACAAATGATGTATAATGCATTGTAGCTAATCAATAATAGAAAAATATGAATTTTGAAAATAATAAAGGCACAGAAGGGTTGGGAGAAGCTTATGCGAGTGATATGGGAGAAATTGGCGACGAAAAGGAAAAGAGCGGTTACGATGAACTAGAAAGAGCTTATGCAAAAGATTTGGGAATGGATGAAAACCCTAGCAGTTTAAAAGAGGCCTATGCAAAAGATTTGGGAATTGAGATTAGTAAAGAAAGAGATTATGAAGATAATGAAAATCCAATAGAAACTTCATCTTTTGTAGAATTTGGAATGGAACAATTAGGAATAGCGTCTGAAAAAGCTTCTGCTTTTTTTGGTAATTTAGTTAATAAAGGGAAGGAAAAAATTCAAGAGGCAACGGGAGTTGATTTTGAGTCAACAGGAACAACCGAAGAAACTGGAAAAGTTGTTTATGGGAAAGCAAAAGAGGTTTTTACTGGTGCGGTAGATTCCGCTAAAGGAAAAGTACAAGAAGTAAAGATTGATTTAGTTAAAAGAGCTGAGAAAGTAAAAACAAGTTTTTTTGAAAGAATTATAAAAACGAAGGATGAATATGTTGATAAAGCTGTCAAATTGACAGCTAAGGGAGCTGTTTGGGGAATCGACAGGGGCATAGAAGTGACAGATAAAATAGTAAAAACTTATGATAGAGTTGCTGAAGCTATGCGCGATGCAAGATTTGAGGCACTTAAAAATGATGTGGAGAAAGGTAAAGTTGCTGAGATTAAACTAGAAATATTAAAAGAGGAAATAGCAGCTAGGGAAAATGCATCTTCTATGGCTGAGGCTTTTAACAATGCGGATAAGCTGTCAGTCTAAATTTTAATAATCATAATTGATCTTAAAAATATGAAATTACAACAGTTCAAAGAGGAAATTAATAAAATCAATTTTTCACAAGATGCTCTCAATGTTATGAATGATATTTTAGATAAAGCGATTGAGAAGAAAGAAATAACCGACGACCAGAAGAATGAAATTTCTGAGATAATTAGATTGGAAATGGACTCTTCAAATGTTTTGGCGGACGCTTTAAAAGAATTCTCTCAGTCAATAAAAGAATATGATGATGAATTAGGAAAAATTGCAGAAGACGCTGAAAAAAATATGAAGGAAATTGAAGATGATTTTTCCAGTGATGTAAATGGCGTTATAAATGATGTGCAACTAGCACAAACTAGAGATAAGCTTGAAAATTTGTAAAAATTCCGCTTATATTTATTTATATAAAACACAATATTATAATATTGTGTTTTATATTCTTTGTATTATTGGGAATTTGGTTTTTACAGATTGGCTAATAACTTTACTGGGTAGGTTAAAGCCCTCGCTTTAATCTCTTGCCTGGCTCAATTAAAATTTGAGCGAGGGCTCAAATCTACCCGAATATGGACTTTTAGACAGTCTGTTTAGGTTTTCATTTAAATGAGAATTTTTTAATTCTATTGAAATCACAAAAGGCTCCACACAGAGTATGGAGCCAACGAATAAATTTCTAAATAAAAACAATTTAACAATACAACAATTTAACAATATAATTTACACCTCAATCACCACTGGCAAGATCATCGGTCGTCTTTGGGTCTTATTGAACAGGAATTGTCCGATTTGGTCTCTAATATTGTCTTTTACATAAGCCCAGTTTGTATCGTGTTCCGGCGCGGCTTTCTTGTTCACTATTTCAACAACTTTGTTTTTTGTTTCTTTGATAAGCTCAGTCGATCCTTTCATATATATGAAACCGCGGGAAATTATATCAGGAGAACCAACAATTTTTCCCGTTTTGCTGTCTGCTACAATCACGATAGTGAACATTCCGTCTTCGCTCATTTGTTGGCGATCGCGAAGGACGATATTTCCGACATCGCCGACTCCAAGTCCGTCAACCATAACATAATTGGAAGGTATTTTTTCCTTTGTTATAGCAGTTGAATTTTTTGTAAGTTCAATGACATTCCCGTTTCCCGCTACGATCGTATTTGTTGGCGGTATTCCTAGGTTCTCTGCAATATTGGCGTGCAGTCTAAGCATATAATAGTTTCCATGGATGGGCATAAAGAATTTTGGCTTAATGAGATTGATCATCATTTTAAGGTCCTCAATTTGGGCGTGTCCTCCGACATGGACATCCATCATTTTATAATGCACAACATCTGCTCCTTGCCTATAAAGTTGATCTTTCAGGTTTTGTACAGTTCTTTCATTTCCCGGAACTACGGACGAAGAAAAGATAACAGTATCCGCTTTTTTGATTTGAACATGTCTGTGCTCTTTGTTTACGATTCTCATTAAAACCGCTTTTCCTTCTCCCTGCGCTCCTGTGCACATTAGGGAAATTTTGTCGTCAGGATAATTTTTCATTTGTTCCGGTCTGATGATCGTTCCTCTTCTGAATTTTAGGTAGCCCAGCTTATTCGCAATTTCAATATTAGTTCTCATGCTGTAGCCGTCAATAGCAACTTTTCTTCCGTATTTTTCGGAAATAGTGATAATTTGCTGAATTCTGCTGATGAGCGATGAAAAAGTCGCTACGATAATTCTTCCTTTTGCTTTTGAAATAATTATATCAATAGTTTTTTGTATTTCCTGTTCGCTTACGGAGTGGCCGGGGTGCTCAGCTCCAGTGCTGTCAGACATCAAAGCAAGGACGCCTTGTGATCCAAGCTGGGCAATGCGCCCAATATCTGCCGGTTTATCTGTTGTCGGGCTGTGATCAAATTTGAAATCCCCGGTATGGATAACGAGTCCTTCCGGCGTGTAAATTGCCATACCCAAAACATCAGGAATGTTATGATTTACATGAAAAAATTCAACTCTGAAATTTCCCAGACTAACTTTGCTTTCAAAATTTACAACTTTTAAATTAAGAGAACTTACATTTGGATAATCTTCTTGTTTCTTTTTTATAATTCCCGCGGTCAGCGCGGCTGTGAACATTGGAGGATTTCCAAGTCTCGGCATAAGGTGGGGGATAGCTCCAATATGGTCCATATGTCCATGAGTGATAAAGACGCCTTTTATATTTCGCTCTTTTCCCTTTAGATATTTTATATTTGGAATGATGTAATCAATTCCAGGCATATCTTCTTCCGGAAATTGCAATCCCATATCAATGATTATAATATCATTGCCATATTCAAATAAGGTCATATTTCTGCCGACCTCTTCAAGTCCGCCAAGAGGAATGATGCGTAATTTTTTGGCAGTTTGCCTTGTAGGTGTTATTTTTCTAAAAGGTTTTGTTTGTTTTTGTTGAATCATAATTTAGTATTTATTGGTTAGTATTTAATTTGTCATCCTGAATTTGTCTGCCAATAGGCAAGCTTGCTTCAGGATCTTTGTTATATTACATTTTGACTTATCCTATTTACGCCATACTTTCATTTACGACGCAAATATAATTTTTTTTAATACAATTGTTGCATTTTTAGTTTATTCAAAAGCTTAATGTCTTGTAGTTTTAATTGATGTAAAGGAAAGTAGATTCTGAAACAAGTTCAGAATGACAATAATGGTTATAGTTGTTTGATATTGCTCTGCGCCGGAGAGAGGACTTGAACCTCCATGGGATTTAAGTCCACAGCGACCTGAACGCGGAGACTGCCCCGCACTTTTGAATTGTGGGGATGGGGAGAGTCGAACTCCCACGATATTGCTATCACTGGCACCTGAAGCCAGCGCGTCTGCCAATTCCGCCACACCCCCGAATTAACTTATAACTAATAACAAATAACTGATAACAGTTGGATTCAGTCCCTGGTTCTCTGTATTGGTTTAATGTCTCTGACTTGAAACCAATATTTCTTTTTTAATAATTTTTCACAGAAACTTTTGGCTCAGGTTGAAGAAATTGAACTAACGATAAATTCAAGAATATATATTTAATATTTTTTGCAAATTAACAATAAATAATATTTTAATTAAAATATTATTAAATAAAAATAAGGGGGTCTAAAAATAATAAACGTGAATGATATGGATGAATTGGCTGAATATGAATCCTCCGATATTTTAAAAACAAAAAATATTGAAGAAATTGTAAGTAAAATCTCAAAAATAAAAGAACTTCTATTACTAAAAAAAGAATGGTTTTTAGTAGATGATGGAAATAAAATAGAAATTAAAATCTTTAAAATAAAAAACAAAATCCATTGTCAGATTGAAGATACAAAACAGCGTGATTATCTGTCGTTATTATTGGCAAAATTGGAGGAATTATTAAACACAAAAGAAAATTTGTTGTTTGATAAAATAGATAAAGAAATAACTAACTAACTAACTAACAAAGATAATTATCTGTTTGATAAACTTTATTTCTTTGTTCATTTTTATTTCCCAATCTTCTCCACAATCCCAAAAATATTTTCCTTGCTTTTCTCAACTCCCGGTTGGTCGCAAGGATTGACGCCTCGCAATAGAGCGGAATAGAAAGTGAAATAATAAAAGAAGGCCATAAATTTGCCAATCGTATATGGTGAAATTTCATCAAGTTCAAGGTGGATCGCTGGAATATTATTATCAATGACATCCTGCCATGTTCCTTGAAACTCGGCTTTGATCATATCTTGAAGAGAAAGATCATCTAAACTTTCCAAAGTTATATTTCGGCATTTGATATTTTTCAAATTATCTTCAACCTTTAGATTTTCCTTGTGAACAGGATTTTTAACAGTAATAAAAAATCCCAGCGAATTTTTTCTTCCGGAAATAAATCGTTGCAGAGTGTGGTGCTGGTTTTCCGGCGCTTCTCCGCCATAGATCGTTTGTCCAAGCTCTTTCTTGCAAACACTTTCATGGTAGAGTTGGACAATAAGATTGTAAAAACCGAATAATTTTTTTGAATAAACTGACAAGAATAGTTCAGTGTATCCTACTTTTTCAAGTTTGTCAAGAGTAAGGGCAAGTTGTAGAGCTGGATTATTTTCAAGCTCTGATCGCAGACCGCAAGTCAAATACATATCTTTTCCGCCTTTTACCATTTTTTTTGCGTCTATGCCGATAATTTCAGTCGTAGTAAGGGCAGATTCTGTCAGGCCTGTGTATCTGTCAGTTATCTCTGTTTTTGGATAAAAAGAAACATCAAGATCTTTTGCTTTTCTGATCTGATTCAACGCGCCGTCGTTGTCTTCGGTAATTGCCAGAATCGGATAATCTTTGAAGGCGAAATAGTTGGCAAGCACTTGAATCCTTGTCCCTGATTTGCTGGTTAAAATGACAAGCGTATTTTCAGGAGAGCATTTCTTTTTTAATTTGTGAATATAAGCGGGATCTTCCGTGTCTAACAAATACACATTTTTATCGCTTATTTCTCCTAGCGTGCTGTAAATCCCCCGAAAATTGGAAATCGCTCCGCCATTTCCTTCCACAATAATATTTTTTGTATTCTTATATTTCTCTTTCTTTCTTTTTAGCTCATCTAAATTTGGAGTGTATTTCGCAAATCTCGGCACAGGCGTATTCTTTATTTTCTCAATCTCTTTTTTAAATTCTGGAAAAGATAAATCTATAGTGGAATGATTGAGATTTAAATTGAGTTTTGAGGTTGACATGGGACTATATTGTTAAATTGTTAAATCCGTTGGCTTCATATTCTGTGTGGAGCCTTTTGTGATTTCAGGAAAGATTATCCCAAGTCGATGAATTATGCGAAACTAAATTCGGGATTGCCAGAGCCTGCCCTCCGCGATAGCCGAATGGGTCGTCTTCTCACTCGCTACGCTCATTTAGGCTCCTCACAATGACAGAATACAACAGAATCCTAAAAAGCTACATCCTAAAAAGCTAACCCTGCTTCCAAATCCTCTTCGTTTTCACATACCATTTTTCAATTCCATTGAATCTGTCAGATGGAATTATGATATTTTCAAGTTGGACTCCTTGGATTGAATTATTATGCAAGTATAAATAATTTGGACTGTACAAGAAGATCGCTGGAATGTCTTCAATGACAAGTTCCTGAAACTTTTTGTATTTTTCTATTTTAATTTCTTTATCTGTTTCTTGTCTTGCTTCTTCCAGAAGTTTGTCAACTTCCAGATTATCATATAAGGATAAATTCAAGCCGGATTCTTTTTTCTGTGAAGAGTGCCAAAAAGCAAACGGGTCAGGGTCATAGTTGAGAATTTGCGCGAATAGAATTGCTTCATATTCGCGAGGTTTTATATAGTCGTTTCTAAGTTCGTTTGTCTGAACGGTTTTTATTTCAACTGAAGCGCCTATTTCTTTCCACATTTGCTGGATTATTTTTGCAGTTTCAGAAAGCTCGGTCTGGTCGTGTGTAATTAAAGTAAATTCTATTTTAATATCTTCTTTTTCTCTAATTCCATCATTATCAGAATCAATCCATTCTGCCGCGTCAAGAGTATTTTGGGCATGTTCTTGCGCGTAATCATAAACTTTTATATTTGGATCATGTCCTAATAATTGTGGCGGTATTGGAGATTCTGACGTGCTTCCTTCTCCTGTCAGTATTTCTTCTATCAGTTTATTCTTGTCTATTGCGTGCGCGAGAGCTAAGCGCACTTTTTTGTCTGAAAGCGCTTTATTTTTTGTTTGATTAAAGAACACCGCAAAATATCGCGGGATTTTGAGTCTGTATAAATTTGAATTTTCAAAATCCGCAACTTTTTTTTTGTTTTTTGGAGAAAGATAATTTATTCCCTTGATCTCTTTTCGATTAAATGCTGATATTGCGTCTTCTTCTTTTTGAAAAAATTTAAATACTAATTTTTCTATGTATGGTTTTTCGGCGTAGTATTCGTCATTTTTGATAAATTCCATAGAACTTATCTTTCCGTCCTTGTCTTTAGCAAATTGACTGAATTTATACGGGCCGGTTCCTATCGGTCTCAAATTATATTCGGCTAAAGGAAAATTATTTATTTCCTTAGGTTCCCATAAATGTTTGGGCAATATTCCAAAATTAAGATTATTCAAGAAAGGAGAGTAGGCATTTTTTAAGACAAACTTTATTGTATAATTATCTATTTTTTCCGCTCTTATGCCTATCCAGCTTGATCTCAAGATACTGTTGTAGTCGGGATTTTGTATAGTTTGAATTGTATATATTATATCGTCTACGGTAAGTTCTTCTCCACTATGCCATTTCACACCTCTTTTTATGTGAAAAGTATAGCTTAATTTATCTTCTCCTATTTCGTAATCTTTTGCAAGATCATTGATTAGGTTTCCTTCTGTATCAAGCTTTAGCAGGCTGGAGTATATAATAGATGAAAGGTCTGAGTCAATGTCATTTGATTGAGATAATACTGGGTTTATAAATCTTGGCTGTCCTATCATTCCTTCTATATATTCTCCGCCAAAATCAGGAACTTCCTCGGTGTTTTGTATATAGTAAGAAAAACCCAAATAGGCGCTGCTAATGACAATTAATAACAATAAAAACCAAATAAGCCTTCGCTCTTTTTTGCTTAAGACATAAAAAATTTTATTTAATTTTCCTAAAAAACCTTTTATATTTTTTATTAATGTTTATTTTAATCAAGACAGGACTTTAATTCTCTGGTCTTGTTTAATGTTGCATGAAACTGTAAAAAGCAGTGCCTAAAAATAGGATAGCAAGAATTACTGTTGCGATAAAAAGAAATTTATCAAACCCTCTTTTGGTTTGATACACATTCCCACTTCCGCCAAAAGTTTCGCTAAGTCCGGCTCCTCTGTTTTGAAGCAAAATCGCTATGATTAATAATATTGATACTATTATTTGAATTGTGCCTAGTGCTTTGTCCATATTGATTTAGTATTTAGTATTTAATATTAAGCTTGATCCTTAATACTTGCTACTTTTTAGAAAATGTTCCGATGAAGATGTTGACGGCGCTAATTACGATCATTCCCCAAAAAGCTGCGGATAAGCTTTCTATATTCATTTCCTGGACAAAATAGTCCAATAAAAGAAGCATAGCAATATTTATTACGATTGTAAAGAGTCCGAATGTAAAAAGAATGATTGGCATTGAAATTAGTTTGAGAATAGGTTTTATGAAGAAGTTTATTAAACCGAAGATAAATCCTATAGTAAGCAAGGTCATAAAACTGTCTTCTGCCAGAGTAAATCCAGAAACTATTTTTGCCGCAATAAAAATTGCAATTGAATTTGTTAGGATTTGAATTATAAGTTTTGTAATCATAAAGATGAATAATGAATAATGAATACCTTAATATCAAAGTAGCATATTTTGGGAAAGCTGTCTATTGTTTTTTTGTGTTTTTTGTTGCAAAATTGCCAAAGATAATTAAAATGTGTGACAATTTAACAATTAGTGTTAAGCATTAAGTAGCGCCAATGCTATCGCATTTGACGCTTAATACTGAATACTGAATACTGAATACTTTATACTCAATACTATCTCCCTTGATTTATTCTGAAACTGTGATACAATTTTATACAGTTTATTTTTCATTTTATATAAATATGAATAAGGGGAAAATATCAATAAAAGGAGCGAGAGTTCACAATTTAAAAAATATTGACATAGAAATACCGAGAGGAAAGCTTGTGGTTATAACTGGTCCTTCGGGGTCTGGAAAATCATCTCTTGCGTTTGATACTATTTATGCTGAAGGACAGAGGAGGTACTTGGAAAATATATCAAACTATCCAAAGCAGTTTATGAATTTTATGAGCAAGCCGGACGTGGATCAGATTGAAGGATTATCTCCGGCAATTTCAATTGATGATAAAAGCGCTGCCAAGACGCCTCGTTCAACTGTGGGGACTATGACTGAAATTTATAATTATTTAAGAATTCTTTTCTCATCTTGCGGAGAGGTTCATTGCGTGAAATGCAATGGAGAGTTGAGCAAACAAAATCCCGGAAAAATTGTTGATATTATAAATAATTTTCCAAAAGATTCTCGCGTTGTAATTATGGCTCCCGTTTTACAGCGGGAAATTACTGATTGTTATTCTTTAATAAAGAAATATTGTAAATTCGGGTATCAGAGAATTAGAATAGACGGAGAAATAAAACAAATAAAAGAAGCGTTAAAAGGAGACATCAAAGAAGACAAGCCTCATAATATTGATATCATTGTAGATAGATTTTCTTTTGCTGAGAATAAAGTAAGTTACGAGAGCATCTTAGATTCTGTGGAAACAGCTATAAATCTTTCTTCCGGTTTTGTCGCAGTAAATTATTTTTCTTTGGAAAAAAATGAAAATAAAGAATTTTTCTTTTCTAATCATCTTTATTGCAAAAACTGTAAAAATGCTTTTCCAAACATAGAACCAAAACTTTTTTCTTTCAATAGTCCTTACGGAGCTTGCAGCGATTGCACCGGTCTTGGGGTCAAACTTGAGATAGATTCTAATCTTATTATCCCAAACAAATCTCTGACTTTATCCGAAGGCGCTATCAGGCCTTGGGCCAACTTATTAAACAAATGGGATGAATATATAGAAACTTTGAAATATATCAATAAAACATATAAAATTAATATAAACATCCCAGTTGATAAAATGAGCAAGAGGGATTTGGATATAATATATTATGGGGCTGGAAGTCAAAAGTTTGTTCAGAAATCACAAAAGGCTCCAGTCAGGAGACCGGAGCCAACAAAAAAGTTGACTGAAGATGATTTTCAGGGAGCGGTAAAAATCTTAGAACAGAAATATTACGAAACAAATTCTGAGTATATAAGAAATGAGCTGGAAAAATATATGACAAAAAAACTTTGTCCAAGCTGTTTAGGAGACAGGCTCAGCGACAATGCCCTTGCTGTAAAGATTAATGGAAAGTCTATTAGCGATATAACCAAAATGACTGTTGCTGAAGAAATCGAATTTTTAAAAAATCTTCCTGATTCTCATTTAAAGAGGTCAAAACAAATAGTGGAAGAAATTATCAAGAGACTCAAACTTCTTGAAGATATCGGACTTGACTATCTTTCTCTCTCAAGATCTTCTGAAACTATTTCGGCTGGTGAAGCAAGAAGAATAAAACTTGCCACTCAGCTAAGCTCTAGATTGAATGGGATTCTCTATGTTTTAGACGAGCCGTCAATTGGACTTCACAGGAAAGACAATAACAAACTGTTTGACGCGATGAAAAAATTGAGAGATCTTGGAAATTCGGTTATAGTTGTTGAACATGATGATTTTTTCATTAAAAACGCGGATTATATAATAGATATGGGTCCGAAATCAGGTGAAGCTGGTGGAGAAGTTGTCGCGGTTGGAACGCTAAAACAAATTATGAAATCAAATTGTATTACCGGTTGTTATCTTTCGGGAAAGAGGAAGATAGAAGTTCCCAGAAGACAAAGAAAAGGAAACGGATTTGAAATAATCATAAAAGGGGCCAGTGAAAATAATTTGAAGAACATAGATGTCAAAATTCCGCTTGGCAAATTTGTGTGTGTGACCGGAGTTTCCGGCTCAGGAAAATCTACTTTGATAAATGATATTCTTTCAAAAGTTCTCTTGAAAAAACTGCACAGAGCTCAAACAGAATCGGGAAAGTATAAGGCTATAATTGGTGATAAAAAGATAAGTAAAATTATAAGTATTGATCAATCTCCAATAGGCAGGACTCCCAGAAGCAATCCGGCGACCTATACTGGAATTTTTACACATATCAGAGACCTGTTTGCCGATACAAGCGAGGCGAAAAACAGGAAATATAAGGTGGGTCATTTTAGCTTTAATGTCCGAGGAGGCAGATGTGAAAATTGTAAAGGTGACGGGGTAACAAAAATAGAAATGTATTTCTTGCCTGATGTGTATGTTGAATGCGAGCAGTGTCAAGGAAAGAGATATAACAATGAAACTCTTGAAATTGAATATAAGGGTGTCAGAATTTCAGAAGTTTTGAACATGTCCGTGCGTCAGGCTCTCGGTTTTTTCAAAGACACTCCGGTTTTGCATAGCAAGCTGTCAATTCTAAACGATGTTGGGCTTGGTTATATGAGATTAGGGCAATCCGCAACAACTCTTTCTGGAGGAGAAGCACAGAGAATAAAGCTTTCCACTGAGCTTGCCAGGCCTGTCAAAGAAGGGAAAACTTTATATATTCTTGATGAGCCAACCGTAGGACTTCATTTTGAAGACACAAGAAAATTGTTAGGTGTTTTGAATAAGCTGGTTGACAGAGGGAATACGGTCATTGTTATTGAACATAATCTTGAAGTAGTGAAATGCGCTGACTGGATCATTGACCTCGGTCCCGAAGGAGGGGATAAGGGCGGATATATCGTTGCCGAAGGAACACCGAAGCAAGTTGTGAAATGCAAAGAAAGCTGGACGGGGAAGTATTTGGAAGAGCTATTATAAAATTTCCAATTCTCAATTTCTAATTTTCAATCAATTTTCAATGACTCAATTTTCAAATTGTCAAGACTTGCTATTCTGTTCTGCTATTCTGTTATTGCGAGGAGACTGAACGAGTTCCGAGTATCCGGGACGAGAGAAATGTCGACCCATTCGGCTATCGCTCAGGGCAGGCTCTGGCAATCCCGAATCTAGCCCACTTAATTATTGGTTTTTCAGTTGATTCACGGTAAATCTGGAGTTCAGACTTTAGTCTGTAAGGTTTTTGGAATAAAAAAAGAAACCTCTATAAAAATGAAAATAATTTCAAGCTTATAAAGGTTATGGTTGCGTTTCTTTAATGGTGCCGTAAACATTTCTTATGTTTTTGTTTAATAATTCAGAAAAGCTTTCGGTTCTTTCGAAAACAGTGATTGGTAGTTTATAAGCAGTGGTTGCGTTTTTTTCCGATTCAAGAAGTATAATGATTTTCTTTTCATTTCCTTCCATAATCATTCTTATATAACCAACTTTAAACACCTTGTTTCTTGGCGGCATAGAATCTTTTGGCTTTCCCAATCCCATAACCAGTCCTATTATAAGAAATGTCAAGGGAAAGATTATTATGGCAGGAATAGTAATCAAAGGGAAATTTCTAATTCCTTGCTCAGGTATTTGATGCCAATCAATCCATAACTGTACAAGCTCAAATACTACAAAAAACAACCATAAATGTACAAGAATTTTTTTATAATTCGTCATTATATCCTCCGCGTTAGGTAGGTCCATATTCTCAAACTACTTATTTCAAGCAATTTGTCTTGTAATTTTTTACAAGAAACTAACAGTGAATGTTATCATCTAATCAAATATATGTCAACTCCAACTTTTCTCGAAAAACAAATTCTCGCGACGGTTGTTTATTATGATATCTTGGATCATCCTCTGACGAATTTTGAGGTTTTTTTGTATTTGGTAAAAGGTAATATGGAGTCCCGACGAAAGTCGGGGGTGGAAGATGGCATAATCTCTTCTGACTTTCGTCAGGACTCCAGTGTTGTTTGGGAATTATTAAATAACAGCGAATATTTAAAAAAATATATTGGACAGAAATTAGGATTTTATTTTTTGAAAAAACAACCTCCTTCTCCCCCTTATCAGGGAGGTATAGATATTGTTGAGCAACGCTTGGACCGAAAAAAACTTGCTGACCAAAAATGGAAGAAAATAAAAAAGATATTCTGGATTATGCAGGTTACGCCGTTTATGAAAATGGTTTTGGTTTCGGGATCGTTGGCGCTTGGAAACAGCAAAAAAGAATCGGATATAGATATTATAATAACAGCGAAAAAAGGAAGAATTTGGACGGTGAGAACCATTGTTACTTTCTTGACTTCTATTTTGGGAGTGCGAAGATATAAAAATAAAACAAAGAATAAAATTTGCTTAAATCATTATATCACGGACAAGTCTCTGAAAATTCCGTTTGAGAGTTTATACAACGCGCAAAGCTATTTGCATTTGATAAATGTTTATGATAACGAAGAAGATAAAAAATTATTTAGAAAATTTCAAGAGGAAAATAAGTGGATAGGGGAATATGTTCAGAATTATGAATATTCTAAACTAGGAAGTTCCAGAAGCATAAAAAGAAGCAGAATACTCGGTTTTATTTCCGGATTCTTTGAGTTTGTATTGTCAGGAAATTTAGTTGAAGCTGAGCTTTCAACTGGAGGCTCAGCTTCTTTGGTTTGCCGAAAGATTAATTTATTCAAAAAATTTGGCAATTATTTTGAAAAAAAATTATCTCAGATCCAAAGTGAAAGAATTAAAAAAGACAAATTATACGAAAAAAGCGGAGGAAGAATTACGATAAGTAACAATCAACTAGAGTTTCATCCTTCTTCACATGAAGCCAATATTATTCCAGAATTTAATAGAAGAATGAAAGAACTAAAGTTATTTGAATTTGAAGGACAGAAAGATTCGGGACTGAATACTTAGCTTCCTAGGTTGTAGCTTTTTAGAAGTTTAAATATTCGAACTATTATTTCTAAGAAGCTAAGAAGCTACAGCCTAAAAAGCTAGATAGCCTTGACATATCTCATAAATCAAATATAATGTCATTAGCACTCAATAAGGTAGAGTGCTAAAAAAATCATTATTTAATAAATCTAATAATTTGTTTGTTTTATATTTATTAAAGACAAGCAAAAAGAAAGGGTAGGTTCTATGAAACTAAGACCTCTTGGGAACAAAGTTATTTTAGAGGCGGTCTCTAAAGAAGAAACAACAAAAAGTGGAATCATTATTCCGGATACTGTTGATAAAGAAAAACCGGAACAAGCAAAAGTTTTGGCAGTTGGTCCTGGAAGAGCTAATAAAGATGGAAGCAGGGTGCAGATGGATGTCAAAGTCGGCGATACTGTTTTATTCTCAAAATACAGTCCGACAGAGATTAAGCTGGATGGAAAGGAATATTTGGTTGTTTCGGACGAGGATATAATGGCGGTTGTGGAATAATTTAATACGACGTGTTTATCATTCTGAATTTATTTCAGAATCCTTCGCATATTGCATTGATCATAGCCCATAAATCATTCAATATAGCCTACACTGTATACAAAATATTAGTGTTAAATAGTAGAGTTTAGATCCCATTATACAAAAGATCCTGAAACAAGTTCAGGATGACATGATAATTAATAAGTTAATTAAAAAACATTATGGCAAAAGATATAAAATTTAGTGAAGACTCACGGCATGCAATTAAGGTTGGAATAGACAAAGTTGCTGACGCTGTGAAGATCACTCTTGGACCGAAAGGGCGAAACGCGATCCTAGACAAAGGCTATGGCGCTCCGACAATTACTAATGACGGAGTTACAATTGCCAAGGAAATTGAGCTTGAAGACAAATTTGAAAACATTGGAGCAGAACTGATCAAAGAAGTTGCTTCAAAAACAAATGATGTAGCAGGAGACGGAACCACGACTTCAACAGTTTTGACTCAGGCAATCATCAGGGAAGGACTTAAGTATGTCGCGATGGGAGTTAATCCTGTTGGAATCAGACATGGAATTGAAGCGGCCGGAAAAGAAGTTATCAAAGAACTTAAAGCAAATGCCAAAAAAATTGAGAGCAAAGAAGAAATAGCGCAGGTAGCGTCAATTTCAGCAGAAGATAATGAAATCGGGAATATTATCGCGGAAGTAATGGAAAAAGTCGGGAAAGACGGCGTGATAACTGTTGAAGAATCTCAGACTTTTGGAATGAGCAGTGATGTTGTTGAAGGTATGCAGTTTGACAAGGGATATATTTCTCCTTATATGATCACTGATACTGATAAGATGCAAGCTGAATTTGAAGATCCTTATATTCTTATTACCGATAAGAAAATTTCCTCACTAAATGAAGTTCTGCCGGTTTTAGAAAAGATAACTCAGGAAGGCAAAAAGGACATTGTGATCATTGCTGAAGAAGTTGACGGTGAGGCTTTGGCAACCTTAGTGATTAATAAAATTAGAGGAACATTTAACGCGCTTGCTGTCAAAGCTCCAGGATTTGGCGATAGAAGAAAAGAAATGCTTTCTGATCTTGCTGAATTGACCGGTGGAAAAGTTATTACAGAAGATATTGGAATTAAACTTGAAAACGCAACGCTTGATATGCTTGGAAGAGCGAGAAAAGTTATTGCAACGAAAGACAACACAACAATTGTTGATGGCAAGGGGGACAAACAAAATATAGATCAGAGAATTGCTCAAATCAGAAAAGAAATTGACGCATCTGACTCTGACTTTGACAAAGAAAAGTTTCAGGAAAGACTGGCAAAACTTGCTGGCGGAGTTGCGGTTTTGAAAGTTGGCGCTGCTACGGAATCGGAGCTTACTTACAAAAAACACAAAGTTGAAGACGCGCTGGCAGCGACAAAAGCCGCCGTGGAAGAAGGGATTGTTGCTGGCGGAGGAACTGCTTTGGTAAAAGCAGGAGCTGTTGTAAGAAAAATGAGAACAAATGTTCCGTCTAAAGACATTGCGGAAGAATTTAGCGCAGGTTTTAATATTCTTCTTAGGGCTCTTGAAGAACCGTTGCGACAAATAGTACAAAATGCAGGAAAGGAAGAAGGAGCTGTTATCGCAAATATGGTAAGAAATGGAAAAGTTTCAGGCAGTAGCTCTAGCAGTCCTATTTTAGAAAATAATGGTTATAATGCTATCTCCAATAAAATGGTTGATGATATGGTCAAAGAAGGAATCATTGATCCTGTAAAAGTTACGCGATCGGCTGTTGAAAATGCAATCTCAGTTTCCGCAATGCTTTTGACAACGGAAGTTGCTGTTACGGATCTGCCAAGTAAGAAAGAAGATATGCCTGCAATGCCCCCAATGGGCGGCGGAATGGGCATGCCGGGAATGGGAATGTAGAGTGTTAGATATTGATCGATTTAAGAATATAGCCACGAGCATTCTGATGCTTGTGGCTTTTGCGTTAGACGAATAATGAATTAAGAATTTTTCTGCCCGAGGCGGACCAGCCTCGGGCTGGGAATTATGAATATTTCTTATCATAATCACATTGTTTTTTTCTAATTCCTAATTTATTGTTCTAATACATTTTCTTGTATTAAAATATAATTGTGTTAAAATATAATTGTGAATTGAAAAATTAATTAAATTAATAAATTTAGGACTTTCTTGCTTTAACTCATAAAAAATTTGTCATTCTGAATACTGAACTAAATTCAGCACAGGCCCGTTTCAGAATCTATTTTCTGTTGCATTAAACAAACCTACAGCCCTTTTAATGCTTTATTTAAATTGAAAACACAACAGTTGTAATAAATTATTAATATTGTTGTATATAGGCTGAATTAAGCGTAATATAAAAAAGATTTTAAACTAAGCTTGTCCTCGTGAAGACGGGGATTCATAATGACACAAAGAGTATAAGTCCCAAAATTAAAGAAAGGAAATAAAAATATGGAAACTTATCTATTGCTAATTCTCGTGGTTTTAATCGTTCTTGGGTTGTGGATCGTAAAAATTTACAACGGGCTGATTAGATTAAGGGTGAGAACTAATGAAGCATGGTCTGACATTGATGTACAGCTCAAAAGAAGGTATGATTTAATTCCAAATTTAATAAATACAGTAAAGGGGTATGCAACTCATGAAAAAGAGCTTTTTGAGAATGTTACCAAGGCAAGAGCGAACGCAATGAACGCTCAAAACCCCGGAGAAAAAGGACAAACAGAGAATATGCTGACGGACGCTTTGAAAAGTCTGTTTGCGGTCAGTGAAAACTATCCGCAATTAAGAGCCAATGAAAATTTCCTTGAACTTCAAAGAGAGCTTTCTGATACAGAAAACAAAATTCAAGCCTCAAGAAGATTTTACAACGGTAATGTTCGCGATCTTAACACTAAAATTCAAGTATTTCCGGACAGTATTGTCGCCAATATGCTGAAAATCGGGAAAAGAGAATTTTTTGAAGTTGAAGACGAAAAAGAAAAAGAAACACCGAAAGTTGAGTTTTAGAGTTTATTGAAATATAAAATATTACTGTCATTGCGAGGGCGATAGCCCGTGCAATCCCGTAACTATGCGCACAGAGCCGTAGCATAAGGTTTTGTGTAAGTAAATTCGGGATTCACGACTCTTTGGAGTCTCACAATGAAATTCAATTATAACATTTCGTGATCAAAATAAGTTTATAATATAAAAATAACAGATAATTAAAAAAATAAAATAAAAATTATGGCAAAAAAATGTATAAGGGTCGTTTTTAACATCTTGAATCAGATAAATAAAAAGATATTTTTGTTTGTGTTTTTAGCGATGATTTTTTCTTTATTCGTTTCTTTCCAAAATACTGAAAAAATAACGGTGAATGCCGTATTGATTCCCTGCACTTTTCCTGGTTGTGGCGGTTGTCCTGATAAATTCAGAAATCATCCTGTCAATGGATACGCGCAAAAAAAGAATTGTCATTGTAATGTGGGTTGTCATTCTTCCAGCTGTGGTTGTGGTGCTTGGTTCTATATTGACTGGTGCGGAGATGGCGATAATAACAATGGTGAAGATTGTGATGGGGCGACTTCTCCGCCAGCGAATCCATGTTTTTATGAAGGATACAATGGATTGTTCTTGTGCGATCGTTGTGATTGGCAACATACGGTCGTAGACGCTATTGACTGCTCCGCTAATATTCCCTGGGTGTCATACGATAGAAATGATTGTTCTTGGGAAGCATTTTGCACGCCTATTGACTGGTGCGGAGACGGCATCGTAAACGGGGTAGCAGCTGCAGGGGGTGAAGAATTATATTGCGATATATCTCCCTGGGGAGCCAGCGATTTTAGCGGGCAAACTTGCGCGAGTAAAATTTGTAATGATATTGATCCGACAAACCTTATAGACGGAAGTTCGTTTTCGCGAAATCCTGCTTGTCTAGCGGAAATGGCGGCTTATGGCGGGAATTTAATATGCGCCAATACTTGCAGGCATATTTATACGGTTCCCGCGTGCGATTTTCCGTTGGATGCTACCGGGATTGCTCTTTCCGATGACGGTCTTCATGTTTTCGTGACAGATTCGTCTTTGTGGAGCCTTCAGGTGTTTTCTATTGCTGATCCGACAACAGTGCTCGCAATTTATTATTTTAACGCAGAGCCTTTGAGTGTTGATGTTGTTGGGAGTATTGGCGCTGCCGGAAGTTATGCGTATGTTGGCACTAAAGGAGAATTTTCAATTATTAATATCAATCAGATTGGTGGCACGCCGGATCTTGACGCTGCTGACGCTTTCGGACAACCTTGGCCTCCTAAGCTGAACAAGGACTATCTCTATGACTTCAAAGAAGAACAAGTTAATTTGCTTGCGTTGCCAAGTGTCGCTGCTTTAGGCGAAATCAATGATGTTCATATTGATGGCAATTATGCTTATCTGGCAATCGGGACCGAAGGAGCTGTTGGTCCATCGGCGCTTCAAATTATTGACATTTCTGCCCCGGCCGCTTCTTTCTCCGTAGGAAGCTTCTCACATGCTGATACAATGACTGGCGTTCAGAGCGTTGATGTTTCCGGAAATTATGCCTATGTGTCCTATACTGACGGAAACAGTGGCGTGGGATATTTTGAATATTTTAATGTTACGAATAAGGCGGCTCCAATGCCGATAAAATTGATTGACATTGGCACTACATCCAGTAGTATTGTTGTCTCCGGAAATTATGCCTATATAGACGGTTTTTCTACTCAAAGTACCATTAATATTGCCACTCCCGGCAATCCTGCGTCGGTGCTTGCAGTTGATAATATTAACACAGGATTTGAGACTTTTACTTTTGATATTTTTGGAGATAATGCTTATGCTAGCGTTGAAGGCGTAGGACTTAGGGCGGTTGACATTTCTGTTCCGGAAGATGTTGTTTTGGGTGAAACTTATGTTGTTTCAAATGATGTTGTTAATGAGATTATGGTGGATGTTGTCGTTGATGCTGTCGGTCATTATGCCTACGCGGCTGCCGGAGAAGCAGGTATTAGGATTATTGATCTATGGGCTGTTTGCGGTGATGGTGTTTTGAACGGGCTTGAAGTTTGCGATGGGTTGGATTTAGGAGGAGAAACTTGCGTTACTCAGGGTTTCGCGCAAGGAGATTTATCGTGTAATCCTTTTTGCACTGCTTTTGATACAAGCGCTTGCGTTGATTGTGGAACTACTGATGGGATCTGTCCCGTGGGATGTACTAATCCTCCTGATCTAGACTGTCCATCCTGCGAAGGTGTTGTCTGCAACACTCCCGGTTTTTGTGAAATTGGAACTGGGGTTTGCAAGAATGTGGGCGGTAGTGCTGTTTGTGTTTATCCTGACGATCCTAACGTCTGCAATACTCCCGGTTTTTGCCAAGTAGAACCTGGAAGATGTGATAAGTCGGATGGCAGTTGCCGCTATTCCGATGATCCGGGTTTTTGTGATTCAGGAGATGGTGATATTTGCACGGGTGACAGATGTGTATCAACAGATGGCGGGCTTAGCAGTAATTGCGTGGTGGGATCTGACATTTGTAGCGGTATCGTTCCTTGTGAGAGAATGGTTAATAATCCCGCGACACTATGGGATGATACAGAGTCATGTGAATTTTGTCATGGTGTTATGCTTTTGAACCAGGGAATGAATTTTTTGATGAAAATAGCATCTCTGATAGCTGTTTTAGCTATTATAATAACAGGATTTTTGTTTATAACTTCTGCGGGAAATCCGGAAAGAAAAAATAAAGCAAAGGCCGCGCTTAAATGGGTTATTGTTGGATTTTTGATATTATCTTTGTCGTGGCTGATCGTTGACTTTTTGCTTAGCGCATGGGGATATTTAGATCCCCTTGGAGGAGAGTGGAATGTTATTTGTGATTAAATTCTATTGCTAAACTCTCAGCTAAAACCGGGTGGGCAACAGATCATACGCGATTCAACTCTAGTTTGATGATCTTACCGTTTTATTTCACGGTTCTCTGAAAATTCGTCATTCTGAACTTGTCTACCCAAGCTGTCTAAAAAGTTCCCATCCGGGTAGATTTGAGCCCTCGCTCAAATTTAAAATGGCTTAGGAGAAATTAAAGCGAGGGCTTTAATCTACTCGGTATAGTTATTAGACAGCCTGTACAGACAGGCAGGCTTGTTTCAGAATGACGATTTATAATAAAGCTTTGATTGTTAAATATGATTAAATCGCGCATAATCCGCTTTTCGATCGGCAATATAAAAATATTATAAGCATATGTCAGGTAATTTAAAGAAAATCATTATTGCTGTTGTCGTAATCATTTCTATCTTACTTTCTTTTTTAGTAGGTATAGTTTTTTTTCTAAAAGAAAAAAATGAAGGAATCCCAAACCAAAACAACAAACAAGAAGAACAGCGATCAAAAGATCCTGAAAAAACAGAATTAACAGGGAAAGAAGAATTAACGGAGAAAGAAAAAGCAAAGATATTCGCAGAAAATTTTGCTGTATTTTACCACACTTATAATTGGGGAGATTTTTCAAACATTGAATCGCTATATGATTCCATGACCGATGGAATGAAAAACAAAGAAAAAAACAGAGTAGAACGAATGAAGAAAGAAACAGAAGCTCAGCCACGAAAATATTTTTCTGCAAAGGCAAAATTAATAGATTCCTCGTTTTTATTATACAATGAAAATAGGGCGGAGGTCATTGCAGATATAAACATTGATGACTTTGCTGGCGCGATTATCCAAAGAGAAACTATCCTTTGGGTAGATGAAAAAGGAGATCCTTATTTGGGCGAGATAGATGATTTAGTTATAAGTTCAAAAAATAAAAAAGTTAAAATTAATTCTATCAAGGTTTATGATGAATGGAAAATAAGCGCAATAGAAAATATTGATGAATAGATCTTGATTTTGTTTAGTAATTTATTGCTAAGGAATTAAAACATGAGCATTGTAGAAACGCGATTAATCGCGTTTCTACAATGCGCGCTTTGCGTTTGTGTTTGTAAAACCTAATTTCTTTGAATTACGAAATACAAATTTTTATGTCATTCCAAGTCTTAAGCGAGGAATCCCTTCAGTATTATTTGAAGCTTACAATATTTAAGGGATTTCTCAGTCGTTATCACTCCATCAAAATGATAAAAAGGAACATTTCATAATTCAAAGTAATTTATTCGTTAAATAGGATCTATGAGAAAAATAAAATTTTTGGCATGCTTTGCAGTTTTGTTGATGTTATTTTCTGTAGCAGGCAGTAGAATCATAAATGCTTTTAGTCTTGTAACTGAGTGCCAGCCGGTGCTTGATGAGTTTTCAAATGGTGATCCAATGTCTGGAGATCGAACTTTCAATATTACTTTTCCTCCCGGAGGAGGAACGACTTGTGATACACTCGCGGATTGTCCCAAAATATCTCTTCCTTCCGGGTCAACTGTTTTTAGTGTTAAAGTTGATATGGTCATTGCTGATCCGAGCTCGGAGATTAAAACGCCTTATATTTGGATACCCGTTACGTATCTTCCTGATGGCGTTACCGAGAATAATAAATTAAAACAGGTAAGCATAAATGATTGCGGCGTAATTGAAACATATGATGTTGTTTTCGCTCCTTCGCGCACATATGTTGTTCCCGGAGGAGATGTCTGGGTAGCGAGTGAAACAGGAACAGATGTTTCAAAATTGTCGCCTCTTACGGGAACCGCTCCTGCCGGAGGAACTTGCGGCAATGCGTTATGCGGAATTGATGAAACAATATATCTTTGTCCGGCAGATTGTTCCGGGAATGTATGCGGAGCTGTCGGAAATGAACCTTGCGTAAAATATGAAGTATTGGGTAATTTCTCTCCCGCTATCGTTGGCGGAGTAAAAGGAATAACAGGTGATTTTGACGGAAACATCTGGACTGGTAATTGCGGAGATCTTGATGTTTCAAAGTTAGACAAGGATACTTGGCCAACTTTCAAATTAGTTCCTGATGTTAATACGGGAGGATGTCCGTTCGGAGTAATAGGAGATTTCTTTGGTCATGTTTGGGTCTCTAATAGAGGAAATTCTTTGCAGTGCATAGACTCTTCAACCGGTGTGCTAAGAAATGTAGATATAATAAATTCTCCTTATGGTATTAGCGTAGACAAAGACAGCAATATCTATGTATCTTGCTATGAAGACGGAACGGTTCTCAAATATGATTTTGTAACCGGAAATTGTCCCGGCGCGCTTGCTCCTTCGTCAATCTATGACACCAAAGTGCTTTCGGGAACTGGCGGAGTGGCTGTTGACAGTAAAGGATATGTTTGGACTGCAAATTCGCATGATGATGAATTCTATATATTCATTAATCCTACTACTTGGTTTAATGTTCATCCCGGTACGACAAATTTAATCGGAGTGTCCGCTGATTCTGACGATTATGGCTGGGTTGTAAGTTATGATGACGGAGTGGCTCATAAATATGAATTTGATGACATTACTAATAAATTTAATATGCATTGCCAGACACCGTATCTGGGAGGAAAGCTCTTTGGTTATACGGATATGACAGGACTCAGATTGTTTCCGAAGGTTATTTCGTCCCAAGGCACGCCAGAAGCCCCCCTCTCTTCTTCCGGAAATTTTACGGTTTGTTCGGATGGAACGGGAACTTGCACAAATGGAGCAAATTGCGCGGTAATTAACGCTTTTTTAGCGGGTTGCGTGCCGGATGAATCCGGTAA
Source organism: Minisyncoccota bacterium (assembly GCA_023137595.1). GTDB lineage: Bacteria > Patescibacteriota > Minisyncoccia > JAHIHE01 > JAGLIN01 > JAGLOZ01. The sequence goes on from JAGLOZ010000013.1 coordinate 27,311, forward strand.
TTGCGAGATTTCACTTGAAATTTCTTCCATACAGGCTGGCAAATTTACATTAAAAAATTTAGAAGTAATATATAACGATGATGTTGTCGTAACAACGGGAGGTCTTATTCCGTGTGACAGAAAATGGAATGACCCGGCAACTACATGGGACGATACAGAATCTTGTCGGTTATGCCATATGATCATTCTTGCGAATTCAATAATAAATTTCTTAATGAAATTAGTTATTTTGATCACTGTATTGGCGTTAGTTGTCGGAGGATTGATCTATGTAAAAACTTCCGGAGACGCAAGCTTGATCGTATCAGCGAAACAAAATGTTAATAAGATTTTATATGGTTTTGTGCTGATCTTTATCGTCTGGGTCGTTGTAAATTTAATTATGGTTTTATTTGGCTTTGTGGATCCTTTAGGAGACGGAAATTGGGCGGTGTTTAGCTGTGATCTATAAATTAATTGTGAATGTTATTTTGAAACAGAGCCTTAGCTTTCAATCGGAAGTTCAGCTTCCGGAACGCACACAGCTTAATCCATCGCTTTATACTTCTAACTTTATAAATTTTTAACTTATAATTATGCCAACACTATATACTCAATCAGATAGAAACACTCGCAACACTTACATTCTAATGTCAGTGTTTTTGGTCTTCGTGATTGCGATAGGCTGGGTTTTTTCAGAGGCGATGGGATCAAGCGCGATTCTTTGGTTTGCGGTGATCTTTAGTATTTTAATGAGTATTGGAAGTTATTGGTATTCGGATAAAATAGTTTTGAAAATGAGCAAAGCGCGTCTTGTTGAATTTGAAGATAACAAAGAACTATATCGCTTGGTGGAAAATCTTTGCATTACAGCCGGACTTCCTCTTCCTAAAATATATATCATAAATGATACCGCGCCAAACGCTTTTGCAACGGGACGGGATCCGGAACATGCTGTTGTGGCGGTAACGAGCGGGATTTTGCAGAAATTAAATAGAAGCGAGCTGGAAGGAGTGATCGCTCACGAACTTTCGCATATTGGCAATCGAGATATTCTGTTAGCAACTGTTGTTGTTGTCCTAGTTGGAATCGTGGCTCTTCTCGCTGATTCTTTCAGATATTCTTTGTGGTTTGGAGGAGGAAATCGAGATAATAATAAAGGAGGAGGTTGGATAATAGTTGTCGCAATTTTACTTTCTATTCTTGCTCCATTTTTTGCGCTGCTCATTCAACTGGCAATTTCGAGAAAGAGAGAATTTCTCGCCGATGCCGATGCTGCGCTTCTAACTCGTTATCCGGAAGGACTGGCAAGCGCTCTCAAAAAAATTTCTGCTGATCCTGAAAAGCTTGAAGTTGCCAATCGCGCTACCGCGCATCTTTATATTGCCAATCCATTTAAAGGAAAAAAAGTAAGCAAAATGTTTATGACTCATCCGCCGATTGAAGAGAGAATTGCAGCTTTGACGGGGATGGATGTGAAAGATATCGTCAAAAGTTAAAATAATTAATAATAAAAATTATGGATAAAAAAAGACTAGTAATTCCAGTTATTTTGCTTTTTTTAGTTTTGATGATAAGTCTTTTTTTTAACATCAAATTCTTTATGCAAAATGAAGATTTTAAAGCACAAAATGGTTTATTAAATCAAAATGCTGGTTCATTAAACAAAGAAAATGAAGCGTTGTGTCAAAAGATCAATTCATTAAATCAGGAAATTAGCGGAATTGAAATTGAAATGTATGAGCTTGAAGGGACTAAGCAAGGGAAAATTATCTCAGAGATGAATTATAATTGCAAATGGAATTGTTCAAATTATCTGATCCAAAAAGATTATCAGAATAAGACCAATTTTAATAATAGATGCCACGAAGATTGTCGGCGTGAATTAGATAGAATTGCCGCTGAAATCCGTATTAGTCCGAATATGGATTTGGAAGCTGAATATGACATTAAATTTTTTCTTAATTATATCAAAGAAGATAAACCGGTTATATTTAAACTTATCAATCAAGATTTGGGAAACCTAACTGGAGATAGTGAGTATGACTCGGTCTTTGCAAGAAGCGTGTATGAAGTTGCTAATATGGGATATCGAGTTGTTCCATTTCCATTTATTGAAAAAAATGGTGAAATAAAGGAGCTAAATAATTTAAACGATCTATATTTTAATAAAAATGGGGATTTGATAGATTGTGAATCAAGTGAAATCAATGTCGAGCTGTGCGATACTTTAAAAAAATTCAGCGCAAATGACAGGGCGGAAGGAATGCTTCTTGATTGCGGATCAAAACATTGCAATTTTTTAGAAGCGATCAGAACAAAAAATACTAAGCATTGTTCTGGTATAAGCAAATATTCTTTATCGCCAAATGATGGCAAATGGATTCAGCTTTGCGAGGAAATGATCAAAGAATTAAAAGAACAGTAAAATGCTTATAATCCATCTGCCGATTGAAGAAAGGATTGTGGTTTTGAATATGAAATAGACTTCTTGCGTAATTAATTTTGTGACGAAATTTTCAGATTTTGAGGCAAATTTTTCAAATAATTTTTGAAGCCTAGCCTAGCATAAGCTGAAAAAATTTTTGGGGGATTTGATCAAAATCTGGAAATTGCAGTAGGAATTAATTACGCAAGAGGTCTAATATAGAAAACGCACGGAGTGTAGAGTGCAGTGATAGCGGAGTTTTACCTGAAAGCGGGATCAAGCGATACTTCAGGTTGAACTCTGCTCCACTACGCTCAACACTCCAAGATTACAGTTAAACTTCACTCTTCCTTTTGTAAGGAGTCCAACGCTCACGCTAGCGTTCGTGTCTATAAATAATATTAAAATACGCAATCTATTAACAATAAAAATATATGGATCAATTTGATGAAATAGATTCGAAAAACAAAAAAATAATCAAGATAATAATAGCCCTGGTCTCTTTTCTTGTTATTAGCATTATATCGCCTCTTTCTTTTTTTATTTACGCTAATGTTACGCTAAATAATATTATGACGGATGTTGATTATGAATTTATAGAAAAAGGTGAGATTTCAAAAAATAAAGGTGTCGAATATGCCGAAAAACTGGAAAATATTCCCCTCAAGTTTATTTTTGAAGACCAATATCATTATAATTATTATTTATCTGAAGCTTATGGCGCTGCCGGTGAGTATGATAAAATGATTCTTAGCGCTCAAAAGATGATAGAAAGCGGAGACGAGCATCCCGTTTCGCATTATTATTTGGGAATGGCTCATTATAACAGTGGCAATTATGATAATGCGGAAAAAGAATTTGATAGAACAATTTCTATGATGGATGATTTGATTACAGAAGACGAATATATTCTTTATGAACTTGATTCGATCTATTTAGAAGAAGAAATGGAAATTCACAGGGCTTTGGCATATATAAATGTTAAAAAAGAAAATTTAAATGAGGTTAAGATACAGCTCGCATTTGCTGTTAGCGACAAGATATATTCTTTATCTGAAGAATATATAAACAGTTTTAACGAAAATCTGTATTATAATTATTACGGGAGTTATGATTTTATGCCAAAAGTAAATGAAGTTCCCTTAGATGAAAAAAAGGAAGCAATTGTAATTGAATTTGCGGATAAAATCGCCAGAGGACATAGTGTTCATCTTGATAATGCTGAAATTAAAAAAATAAAAAATTCTGATTATTTATCTGATAGCGATAACGATGGATTAAGCGATAATTTGGAAAAAGTGCTTGGTACCAGCGAATATAAAAAAGACACGGACAAAGACGGGTTTGACGATAAAAAAGAGCTTATTGGCGGATATGATCCGCTTGTAAAATCTCCGCTTGGGGTAATGGATGGTCTTGATTATTATAATTTATATTTGAAAATTATAGATCTATAATTTTGCGCCAAGCTTAATTGAAAGCATGATAATTTCAATATAAACTATATAGTGGAGTGACAAACGCAATGAAATGGAGCTTGTTATCGTCAAGGAAATTATTTAATGAGATTGCTACGCATAACATACTCCGCGGAGTTTATTCTGATGCATGTCAGGGCTTTGTATGTCATTCCAGTAACATAAATACGCTTTGCGTATGTTTTCGTAATATCTAACCAATAATCTAAAAACTATGACCACAAAATTTGCCAGTTTGATAACGCTTGGAGCTATTGCTTCTATGGTTTTTACGATTTTTGCAACCGTTGCTTTTCTGTTGGATTTTGTAAATGCGCAGTTCTTGATTGCTTTTACAATAGCCATAAATATAATTATGTGGCTCATATCTCCAATCATCAGTGATTGGATGTTTAAGATCTTTTATAAGATAAAATTTTACAAGCAAGAAGAATTTAAAAGTCTATATCCGGAACTTGCTGATTTTATACATAAAACCTGCTTGAATAATAATGCCAAATTTCCAAAGATTGGAATCATAAATGACGACAACCCAACTGCTTTTACTTATGGCTCCTTGCCTTCAAATGCAAGAATAGTTTTTTCAAAAGGAATTTTTACTTATCTTAATCCGAATGAAGTTGAGGCGATAGCAGCGCATGAAATCGGACATATTGTTCATTATGATTTTATAGTAATGACAATTGCCTCTACCATGGTGCAAATTTTATATGAACTGTATTTTATATTCTATAAAAGAAACAAAAGCGGGCAGAGAAGAGATAATAATATATTTGCTGTGATTGGAATTATTTCTTATGTTTTTTATGTTATTGCCGGTTATATTCTGTTGTTCTTGAGCCGTACCAGGGAATATTATGCTGATGAATTTTCAGCGAATACGACAAGAAGACCAAATGATCTTTCTTCAGCGCTTATCAAGATCGCTTATGGTATGGTGGCAAAAAAATCTGATAGCAAAACTAACAGGCTAATGGAAAGCACGAGGTCTCTTGGCGCTATGGATCCGCATTTGTCAAAGGGAGTCGGTGTTGTGTCGGAAATTTCAGGAAACAATAGTCATCAAATAGGACAGGTTATGGCGTTTGATTTTGTCAGTCCATGGGCAGTAATTTTGGAACTTAGCTCCACGCATCCTCTTACTGGAAAGAGGATAAGAAAAATGGATGTTATGGCGCAGAAAATGGGGCAAGAAAAGCTTTATGACATAAAGAAAGTCATAAATAATATGGTTATTGACAGAAGCAGACTTTATTCAGGGTTCTATAAAGGAGTTTTAATTTATTATTTACCGCATATCGCGGTATTCTTGGGATTGCTACTAAATTATTTCCTTGGAAATCCTGTTTATATTTTTGTGTTTTTGGGATTGGGCATGATCGGAAAAGCTTTGTACAGGTTTCCTAATTCTTCTGCCGAGAATGTTTCACTTTTGGATCTAATGATGGATATTTATGCTTCGCCGGTTCGGGGGAAAAAGATCGCGGTTCAAGGAAAAATAATCGGCAAAGGAGAAGCTGGAGCCTATTTCTCTGAAGATCTGATGTTTGAAGATAATACCGGAATTATCTATCTTGATTACAGCTCAAAAATCGGTTTTGTGGGCAACTTATTTTTTGCTTTAAGCAAAATTAAAAGAATTTTAGGAAAAAGTGTTTCTGCTGAAGGATGGTTTTTTAGAGGAAATTCACAAATGATCTCATTAAAAAATCTTAGAACTGATTCTTTGGAAGTTAAAAGTTATCCGAAATTGTGGTCGCTATTAAGCGGGATCGCTTTGGCTGTGGGCGGTTTTTTTCTTTTTGGAGTAAGCGAAGAGGTAAGTGGTATTTTTATATTCCTTATTGGTCTTGTTGTGTTGATATTTCTTGCTGCTTATTCACTTCGCAAATGGTTGGGTTTAAAAGCGTTGAAAGGAAAAAGTTTCACGAAAATTGCAGAAGGTCTTGAAATTGATCAAAACGTAAAAGAGGAAATTGAAAATAGTGAAAATGTAATATTGTATTTCCTAAGCGATAAGCTTCTCTTTAAAAGCGGTTTTGGAGAAAAAATTTCAGAAAAGAAATCGGATAAAAATAAACAAAAAATTAATTCTTTGTTTGAAGAGCTGAAATCAAAATATAATTTAACGGTTATCGTTTTAGATCCTGCAAATAATGTTGGATTGAGTCAAGAGCTAAAATTGCCGATTGATTCAAAAATAAATCCAAATATTGTTTTCCTCAAGAACGGAACGATCAAGCGTATTGCGACTGGCTATCAGAAAAGCCGTAGTTTTTTGAAAAAAATAAATCCGGGAAAGTATAAATAAGCATCATTAAAATTTAGGAATTTCAATCCAGTGTTTTAGAAGCTAAGTTTCTAAAATGCGCGAAGCCTAATTTGTTGTATGGAAATTTGAATAATTCAAACGCAATAGCATATGCATTGATACATCTATCTATTATTTAATTAAATTAAGAAAGTATGAAAAACAACAAAGCAATTATTTTAGTGTTATTATTAATTACCGTTCTTTCTTTTTCAGGATGCTCAATAAGGAAAGCTGAAGAAGAAACGGAAAATAAAGCGCCAGAGATAAAAGAGAACAAAGAAATTAAAATTATTGATACAGACGGAGATGGGCTAAAGGACGAGGAAGAGAAAGTTTTAGGAACTGACATTGATAAATTTGATACAGACGATGATGGACTGAATGATTTTGAAGAAGTGAAAAAATGGAAAACAGATCCGCTGAAAGCTGATACGGATGGAGATGGTTATCTTGATGGACAGGAAGTTGAAGGCGGATATGATCCATTGGGCTCAGAACAGCTGGATTCTGACAATGATGGGCTTGGTGATGCTGATGAGAAAAAAATTGGAACGGATCCTGAGAAATTTGACACGGACGGCGATGGCTTGAGCGATAAAGAAGAAATTGACGCAGGACGCGATCCGTTGATAGCAGAGTAAGGAATAATTCTTTTATATTTCTTGTATAGGATTCACGTTCTGAAGAGCGAATTACAATAAGTTTTAATTTTTAAATCTTTAATCTGATGCTGTGAAATGGCGAAATAGCTTGACATATCTAAAAAAGATGTTATACTGTTGTTACTTTAAATAAACATATGAACAATGTTTCTCTAAAATCAAATAATCTCTACACAAGCCGAATTATGGGCTGTGTTATTATGTATGTTCGTGACTTGCCTGTTAAATAGGTGGATTGTTTTTTGTCGCGCTGTTTTGCGGAATAATTTGCGCAAGATAGCAAATAAAGCGAGAAACAAAACATTGTTTAGCAGGTTTTTGATTGGAAAAAAAGTTGTCATTGTGAGGAGTCTGAGCGAGCGCAGTGAGCGAAAAGGCGACAAAGCAATCCCGTAACTACGCGCAAAGAATTAAACTTGGGATTGCCACAGTCGTTCCACTCTTTCGCGATGACAGTGAAATTTTGAGTTTCGTAATTCAAGATAATTGTAAAAATAATAAATTCAAATATATGTTAAAAAATAATATAATAATTAAAAGCAAGCCAGTTGAGGGTTCTCTTGTGATTTTGAGTAATGTTTCAAAAAAATTTGGAACAGAGGAGATCTTTTCAGGCATAGATATGGTTGTGAATGGTAATGATCGGATCGCGATTGTTGGTCCAAATGGAATGGGAAAAAGTACTCTTGTAAAAATCATTCTGGGACAAGAGGAAATTGAAAGTGGCGATGTGCAGAAAAATAAAGATCTTAGCATTGGATATTTGCCTCAAGAAACACATTGGAATTCTCTTAACAATACAATTTTAGAAGAAATGATTTCCGCAGATGAAATTATTTATAAGTTAATTGCCGGCAAGAGAAAACTAGAAATTTTGATGTCTGATGATAAGAGAGTTGATATGGATGAAAAAATCAAAGAATATGGAGAAATAGTTTCTGATTATGAGGATAGAAGGGGATATGAATATGAAGAATTAGCAGAAGATGTTTTGGAGAAATTTAATTTTCCCGAGAGTGAGTGGGAAAGAAAAGTGAAATCACTTTCAGGCGGTGAAAAAACGAGATTAGCGCTTGCAAAAATTGTTCTTCAAAAACCAAACATATTTATCCTTGATGAACCGACTAATCATCTTGATCTGGATACGATTAATTGGCTGGAAAACTTTCTTGTTAATTGGGACGGAGCAATTGTTGCTATTTCTCACGACAAGAGATTTCTTGATTTGGTCTGCGATAAAACTTTTGAGCTTCAGCGTGGCGGACTTGAGAAATATTTCTGCAATTATTCCGGTTATCTGGAAGAAAGGAGTGAACGCGAAAAAAGAAAGGGAGAAGAATATAAAAGACAGCAGAAATATCTGGAAGAGCAAAATGAATGGATTGAGCGATTTCGGTATAAACCGACTAAGGCTAGAGCTGTACAAAGTAGGATAAAATTACTTGATAGGATGGATAAAGTTCCAGAGCCAATTGAGAATAAGAAAAAAGTCAAAATTAAATTCAATATTGCAAAGAGACTTCCGCAGAAAGTTTTGGAAATTAAGGATCTTTTTGTTGGCGGAGAGGATTTTCCATTGGCAGTCT
>JAGLOZ010000014.1 GCA_023137595.1 Minisyncoccota bacterium
CTATAGGAAAGTATAGAATTAAAAGCATAAAAATAGGTTTTCCTGATCCTGAAAATCATGAAACAATCTATTCCAACGAATTCACAATCAAAGAAAAATCAGCGCTTGATGCGAGGTGTGGGGAGAAGGTAAAAGGTATTGGCTCATGTAAAATGGGAGCTATAGGATATGAATTTGATTCAAGTTTAGAAAAATGTGTTGAAAAAAGAGTTGGCGGTTGTTCATTTGAAACACCTTTTGAAAGTTTAGAAGAATGTCAGGAGGTTTGCGAGAAAAAGGAAGACATTGTTTTTCCAGACAGGAATGAATTAATTAAATGTAATAATAACAGTGATTGTGCTTTGGTTAATTCTGGTTGCTGTGATTGCAGTATGGGCGGAGGAATGATTTGCATCAATAAAAAATATATAGAAAATTGGAATCAGAAATTAAAACTGGATTGTAAAGATGAGATAGCCTGTCTTGCAGTATATCTTTGTGATGATAATCCTACGGGATGTGAATGTGTAGATAATGTTTGTCAGGTGGTCAATGGTTAGAAAGAGACTTGAAAATTATTTTATTGAATTTAAGATTTGCGAGGTTAAAACCTCTTGGACCCTCGGCTAAAGCCGGGTAGAAATTTTATTAAATGATGCTAAATCAAAACTCAATAAATCAAAAAATAAAAGTGAAACAAATCAGAAAAAGGGATGGCAGGGTTGTTAAGTTTGAAAATGGGAAAGTTGCTAGGGAAATTTATTAAAGTATTTTTTTGGTATATAACGATAGACTGTAATATATAATAAAATATATAGGGGCTGGACCTCTAAATGTATAACAATTAAGCATTTATCAATATGAAAAATAAAAAAATTCTAGCTTTTGATATCGGCGGGACAAAAATTGCCAGTGGGATTGTTGAATTTAAGAAAAATAGTTATCAGATTTTTGATTATCAAAAAAATGTAACGCCGAAAAACAAAGACGGGGTCATTCAGAAGTTGATTGAGCTTATTGTTTATTATCAAAAAGACAATAATTATTCCGGAATAGGAATAGGAATTGCCGGACAAATTAATTACAAGAAGGATATTATAAATTATATTCCAAACATTAAAGGGTTTGAGAATGTAAATTTAAAAAAAATTATAAAGAAAACGATTGGAGAAAATATTGAGATTGACAATGATGTTAAGTGTTTTGCTTTGGCGGAGAATAGATTTGGAAAATTCAGAGGATATATTAATGCTGTCTATCTCACAATCGGGACAGGCGTAGGAGGAGTAATTGAAGTTGATAATAAATTATATCGCGGAGAAGATAATATTGCTGGCGAGTTCGGACATATGGTTATAGTTGAGAATGGAAAAAAATGCGGTTGCGGAAACAAAGGTTGTTGGGAACAGTATGCGTCCGGAAAAGCTATTGAAAAATTATATTTTGAATTATATAAACAAAAAAAGAAAGCAATAGATATAGCAAAGGATTCAGCGAAGGGAGTGCAAAAAGATCAAAAAGTCATTAAAAAATCAGCTTCATATTTAGCGGCAGGGCTTGTAAGTATCATTAACACGATCAACCCGGAAATTATTGTCATTGGCGGCAGTGTTGTCAAACAAAAAGAGATCTTAGATCTAGCAAGGAAAGACGCTTTTAAAAAAGCTTTAATTCCCGCGCGTAAAACAAAAATAGTCAGGTCAGATTTAGGAGATGAGGCGATGCTTGTCGGTGCGGCGTTGTTATAATATACTCGTTGTAACTTGTAGTAATTTATAGTAACTCATTGTAATTTGTTGTAACTAAATAGTAATTAATTACAATGAGTTACCAACAGTTCCCACTAATTACAATTAATTATCACCAATCTCGGTTTATAAATATTGTTGTAGGAAGTGTCAAAGTTTAATAAATAAACTAAACGTTAAGCCTTATGACAAAAAAAGAAGTCTGGAGAAAAATTGCCTGTTCTCTAATTTTTCTGTATCTTTTTCTCTTAAGTATGAAGTTGATGTCCTCTTCTTTTAAGATGTTCGGAGAGGACTTTTCAAATCAGCTGATCTCTTTGACATCCGATCCGTTTGTTGCATTGTTTATCGGAATTTTAGTAACAAGTATTGCTCAAAGTTCTTCATTTACCACTTCTTTGACGGTCGGGCTTGTTGCCAGTGGATGTTTGACGCTTGGAGGCGCGATACCAATCGTGCTCGGGGCAAATATCGGAACAACTGTCACGAACACTATTGTTTCAATTTCTCATATTTGCAAGAAAGGTGAATTTAAAAGAGCATTTGAAGCGGCGATCCTTCATGATATTCATAATGTGCTGGCGGTAATTTTGTTTTTTCCGCTTGAATTGAAATTTCATTTTTTAGAAAAAGCGTCAGTGTTTATTACCGGCGCTATTTTTAGTTATGGATCTGCGTCGGAAGCGATTGCCAGAGGCTCGTTTGCCAGTCCGCTTAGTTACATCCTTAATCCGGTAGTGGATATTTTTAAAAATATTTTCAGTGGAAATCCATTACTTCTCGCGGTTATTTCTTTGATCGTGTTGTTTCTCTCGCTCTCTTCTTTTGTAAAAATTTTAAAACCGCTTGTTAAAACGGAATTTAAAGAAGTTATTCATAATTCAATTTTCAAAAGCCATAAAAGAAGTTTTATTTTTGGATTGTTGCTGACCGCGTTTGTGCAAAGCAGTTCCGTAACGACGTCTTTAATCATTCCTTTTGCCGGTCTTGGTGTTTTGCAACTAGAAGCAATTTATCCGTATGTTTTGGGAGCGAATATCGGTACGACAATCACCGCTCTTTTGGTTGCGTTTACCTTAGGAAGTTACGCTGCGGTTACCGTGGCAATGGCGCATTGCCTTTTTAATAT
>JAGLOZ010000015.1 GCA_023137595.1 Minisyncoccota bacterium
TTAATTGCACTTTGAAGTAGAATGCAGGATTATTCCCTTGACAAAATACTAGTTTTATGATAATATATTCCTGTTAAATAATATCGTTTTATATTTATTAACTAACAAACAATTATGGAAAGATCTGAAAAAACTTTTAAAAAACAAATGGGTAAAATTTTTATGGGAGGAATGTTGGTAGTAATAGCGTTTTTAGTGATTGGTGTTGGTGTGGTTAAAAAAGCAAATGCGGATGCAAATGATCAAAATCCTTATTGTGAATTAAATACAACTAACTACGGTTCAGAAGTAGAAAATACTTATCATTCTAAAGTGAGTTATGTTGGTAATTCAATTTTTTTAGATGTTGATAACTGGACTTCGTCTGGTGCTATTAATGGTTTAATTTATAAATCAGAATCAATGTCTGAAATTGATACATTAGAATTATTTGGTCCTGAAAGCGTCTATGGTTGCGCAGATAAAATAAAATCTGTTTGGCATTATGATTGGAATGCAGATAAGTGGAATTTGTATAGTTTTGAAGAAAATTCCTTCTCTTTTTTAAATAATTTATTAACAATAAAGGACGAGTGGAAATATCAAATAATAGTAAAAGAATCATGCACATTAACTCATCCATCAAACGACGGAAGTTTTTGGAAAGCTGAACCTTGTGAAACTGGTTGCGAGAATGGAGCTTGCATAGTAGAAGATGAGCCTTCTATTACCATCACTTCTCCAAACGGCGGAGAAACATTAAAAAAAGGAGAGACTTATGATATTACATGGACACAATCAAATATCAACAAGCTAACAATTTATTTGCTCAGAGACTCTGATTCTTATCAAATCTTTTATAGTTATAATTTAAATCAAGCTAATACCTCTGGCAATTATAGTCATAGTTACACTATTACCGATAATATTCCTGAAGCTGACGATTATAAGATTTGGATAACTGGTTATAACACTGAAGAAAAACAGGCGCAAGACAAAAGTGATGATTATTTTAATATTGTAGACGAATATGCTATTGCTCCACCAACCAATATAAAGGTTACTGGGATACTAAATAATCGTTATAATGAAGCTCCACAAATAACATGGACAAGTCCAGCTGGTATTAAATTGAGTAGAATTTATAGATCTACAATAAAAGGTGAACTAGGGCAATTATTGGTATCCAAAGATTTTCCTTATTATACTTCTTCCAACGATGCTTCTTATGTCGATTCAAATTCAAGTGATAGCGCTCAATATGGTATTGATTATTATTATACAGTTCGCTCAGCAGGAATGATTGGTACGGAATCCGAGAATACTAATCAGTACCATTATAGAAAAGATAGATTAACCGATGTTGTTTTTCCTAATGGAGAAGAAACTTTAGAAATTGGGAAAAGCTATAATATTAAATGGAGTTCCACGGGAAACACTGGAAAGATAGATATTTCACTGATGGAAAACTATAATAATATGCCAAGAGAAATTAAAACTTTATTTTCGGACATAGAAAATGATGGTTCTGTTTTGTGGACACCGGATTCTACTATTAAAAGTGGCAGTAACTATAAAATAAGAATTAGAAACACTGAAAAAATATTTTATGATTATAACGATTCTGATGATAATTTTAGTATTATAGAATCCGACAGCTCTTCTGGTTCTTCCATCACCATCACTTCTCCAATGGGTGGCAAAACACTTCCAAACGGTCCTGAAAAATTTGTTGTAACATGGAATTGGACAGGTTTATTTGAATCCATGGGATTAGTTCTAATGCAAAACGGAGAACCAACTCTCGCATTAGGAAGAATGCCTGATGCCGGTCATGTTTTGCCGGGGATAGGAGGTTATTTCGGAATAGTCCCTAATACTGGAAGTTATTCTACATCTGGCGCTTTATGGGATGAAGTTGGTTCTGGCTTTACTGTTCGCGCTATAAATTTAAATGATACTTCTGTGTTTGATGAAACTGAAGAGTTCAGTTTATATAATCCAAATATTTCAATTCCAAGATCCATTACCGTCACTTCTCCCAATAGCGGAGAAGAACTGAAAATCGGCAAGCAGCATTTAATTCAATGGAACACAACTGGTAATGTTAGCCAAGTTACTATTGCTTTAAATAAAAACGGTGTGTATATTAAAAATCTAATTTGGAATATCAATAACAACGGAAGTATTTCATGGACTCCCGATCTAAGTCTTGAGTCTGGCGATGATTACAAAATTAGAATTACAGATCCAGATAACGATGTTTATGATGAAAGCGATAATTATTTCAGTATCACTAAATCATCTGAATTTACTTGCCTTCCCGACAACACCCTCTTGAAAATCCCCAATGATCCAAAAATTTATGTTATCAGAAATTGTGAAAGACATTGGATCAGAACCGCGGAGGAATTTAAACAAGGCGGATATAAATGGGAAAATATTAAGATATCCACTTCTGATGTTATAAATTCTTTTCCAGAAGTTTTTGAATCCGAAGAGATAAAAGAAGGAGCTATAATCAGAGCTATTGATGGTGTTGATATTTATATTGTAAAATATATAGGCAATAAGAAATTTATAAGACTTATCTTAAATCCTTCCGTATTTAATAGCTACGGACACTTAAAGTGGGAAGATGTTATTGAAGTGGAAAAAGAGACCATAGATTCTTTTGTAACTTCAAATTTAGTTCGCAACGCAAAAACCGGAAAGATATATAGACTGACTGCTAATGGAGATAATGGGACAAGAAGACATTTCAAAAGTATTAGCGTGATGCAAGAAATGGGATGCGACCTTGACGCTGTCTATGAGATAAATGGAACTGATGAGAATTCTTATGAACAAGGCGAGGATTTGAAATAGCGCTGTTCTAAATTAGAAATAAAAATTATTTAAAAACCAAACCTCAAAAATTGAGGTTTGGTTTTTGTTTAAGAATATTTATTGGCTCCATACTCCCACCCAAGGCGGACAGGCCCATATGGAGCCTTTTGGACTCATACGCAATTTGGTTGTTTCTACAGGAAACGCGAGGAATTGAAGAAAGGTAAATTGTTAATTATCATTCTGCTTGCTTCCCCCCTCACCCCAGCCCTCTCCCGTGGGAGAGGGAGCTCTAAAACAACTAAATTGCATATGAGCCGCCTTTTGTGATTTCGAAGAGAACTATCTCTTTTTGATCATCTCACTCAAAATGAACCTCTTTTGTAAACTTTTTTAACTTATCCGCCAATTTTGGATATTTAGATAATTTATAATCCGCATCAATCAATTTTTCAGCTTCTTCTCTGGTACATTTGATAAGCTGTGCGTCAGACAAAGACGCCATTGCCAGATCAGGCAGTCCGGATTGGCGGACACCGACCAGCTCTCCCGGACCTCTGATCTTCAGATCTTGCTCCGCCAATTCAAATCCATTATTACTTTTGATAAGCGCTTTTAATCGTCTGGCAGTTGTCGCGGAAGTTGAATCCGTAAAAAGAAAACAGAATGACTGATATTCTCCCCTACCGACACGCCCTCTGAATTGATGAAGCTGAGCGAGCCCGAACCGATCTGCGCCTTCAATAAGCATTACCGACGCATTTGGAATATCAATTCCAACTTCAATAACTGAAGTTGAAACCAAAATGTCAATCTCTTTTTTGATAAACTTTTGCATAACTTCCTCTTTTTCTTTCGGCTTCATTTTTCCGTGCAAAAGACCAACATTTAGATCAGAATATATTTTCTTACTTAATTTTTCATATTCTTCCGTAGCCGATCTGACTTCCAAAACATCTGATTCTTCGATCAACGGACAAATTACAAAAACCTGCCTCCCTTTTTTGATTTGATCGCGAATAAAATTATAAGCTAGTTTTCTATTAGCCGGCGCGATTAATTTTGTAATTATCTTTTGCCTGCCTTTTGGCATTTCATCTAGAATTGATAGATCCAAATCCCCATAAACCGTCAGCGCCAAAGTCCTTGGAATCGGTGTTGCCGTCATTGAAAGAAGATGAGGAACGGTTTTGAGTCCGTCTTCAATTCCCAGAACTTCAGTCTGTATCTTTGCTCTTTGGTCAATTCCAAACCGATGCTGCTCGTCAACGATGGAAAATGCTAAGTTTTTGAAAATAACTTTTTCCTGTATTAGAGAATGAGTTCCGACCAAAAGATCTATTTTTCCGCTTTCAATTTTTTCAAGTAATTTTTTTTTGCTTATTTCTTTTACTTCTCCATCCTTATAATATTTGCTCTCACTTCCAGTTAGAAGAGCTATTTTTATAACTCCCTCTCCCTTTGGGAGAGGGTTGGGGTGAGGGCTTTCAAACCTCCTCACCGCCTCAGCAAAATGCTGTCTTGCTAAAATTTCCGTCGGCGCCATAAACGCGACTTGATAGCCGGATCTCATAACAACAAGAGCAGAGATCAAAGCGACTAAAGTTTTTCCCGACCCGACATCACCTTCCAGCAATCTGTTCATCGGCCTATTTTTTTCAAAATCCTTGATAATATTCCAAGAAGAGATCTTTTGAGCATCGGTTAATTTGAAAGGCAAGCTATCAATAAAATCTTTAATTTCTTTTTCTAATTTCTTATTAAAACGTATTTTCACCGCCTTATTCTCCTCCCATTTCTTTTTTTGCGATATCATATAAAGCTGAACTAAAAACAGCTCGTCAAAAGCAAGCCTTCTTTTGGCATTTCCCGCTTTTTCCTCGTTATCCGGAAAATGAATTTGCCTGATCGCTTCAGAATACAAAAAAAGATTTTGGTTTTTTATTATATTGGCAGGCAAAAATTCTTCAACTTCATCCGCAAGTTTCACAATAGGCTTGATATGCGCCCGAAGCCACTTTGAAGAAAGTCCTTCCGTTTCGTGATAAACCGGCACAAGCCGCGCAGTATGAAGCGACTGCCCGCTTCCTAAAAGCTCATAAGACGGATTTGAAAGCTGCAATCCTTCTTGCGCGTAAACAACCTTCCCGCTCAAACTGACATTAGCGCCTTTTTTCAAATTACGAACCAAAAACGGCTGATTGAACCAAACCGCTTTTATCGCGCCTTTTTCATCCTCAATCAACGCTTCCGTAATATTCATTTTTCTTTTCCATGTTCTGATGTTTTGAATGTCAACGATCTTCCCGCGAACACTCACAACTTCTCCAAGTTCAACTTCGCTGATCTTTTTCACTTCCGAAAAATCATCATAACGAAACGGAAAATGAAAAAGCAGATCCCCCGCCGTCTTAACTCCGACTTTGTGAAGTTTTCTCACATAAGCCGGACCGATCAACGGCAATTTTTCAATTGGAGTCTTGAGAGACAAGTTCATCTTTATTTTCGATATTTAAAAGCTAAAAATACTCCATATGTAAAAAGTAATATTGCCATTCCAGTCATTATCCACCCATAGTTTTCTGGCATTTTATGAACAATAACACCAACCAGCGTACCAAGACCTGCAAAAAATAACCCAAACCCTTGTTTTTTATTTAATGTTTTCATAATTTTTAATTATATTAATTAGTCAAAAAATCAAGAATGTTTTCAGCTTTGCCGCTACTAGACGCTTTGTATTGATGTTGATATGGTTAAAATTAAAAATCACTTCTTGAACATTTAAAGGGAAAATAGTTTTAATATCTTCTGAATATAAAGAACCGCCTCTCGGAACTTCATAAGACATTTTACTTATATCATAAAATGATAATTGATTCGGATAATTTATTTTAGCCGGCGCTGATTTCCCGCTTAATTCCTTTAATTTTTCATTTTGTATAACAAACTCCGCTAATCGCTCGTTTGTCACTCCGAGATAAGACTGTTATTTAGATTGATCCTAAGCTTTATCCTTATCATCTAATTTATTTTTTATTTCTATTTTAATTCCCATTTCCTGCAATTTTTTTCTGGCCCTCTCGCCGATCTCTGCCGTAATTATTTTATCCGCCTTGATCGCTTTGGCAAATCTCATTCCATGTCCGACTCCGGCGGTAAAATAGGAATTTTTAACGATTTCTCGCTGGACTGTTTTTCCCTGCTTGTCTCTGTCAATAACCAGATACTCAGGAGCGCCAAAATCATAGTACAGTTTTCCATTTTTATAAGAAGCAATGGTTCTCATTCCTTTTTTCTTCAAATATACTTCTTTGGAAATTTGTTTGAATCTGGTAATTTGTCCGCTTTTCGATTTAACGGATCCCACTTTGAAATTATGAGAAACTACTTGGATGGTTATGAAATTTAAAGGGTCTATTTTTTTCAATAGAACATTTTCTAAATTTCTGATCACCTCCGAGACTCTCTCCATTTTCCATTCCTTGTTTAGTCCGATTTTTAATTCGGCAAAGTTTTTTGCTCCGATCTTACGCGTTCTCATTTCCAACAATTCAATTTCTTCTTTCAGACAGATCTTCTTGATCTGCTCTTCAACTTGAGGATTGGAAACATCCAGAAGATTATCAGTAATTTCTTTGCTTAGTCTCATTGTTTCATAAAGAATATAACATCCCACCAAAATAGCCGCTACTCCATCAGCTTGAGGAAACCAGTGAACCAGGGATAATCCGATCAGAACAGCGACCGAGGAAAGAGAATCAGCGCGAGAATGTTCAGCGTCAGCGATCAAAGCCAAACTGTCTTCTCTTTGACCAACTTTAAATTTAACCCGAGCCATCAGCTCATTGGCAATAATAGAAATAATTACAACTGCTAAAGCTATTCCGCTAATAGTGTGGGGTTCGTTTTTAATAATACCGATTATTCCTTCATAGATGATCCAAACAGCAGAAATAGAAAGTAAAAAAATAACAACAAATCCAGCGATCGTTTCACTGCGATAGTAGCCATAAG
>JAGLOZ010000016.1 GCA_023137595.1 Minisyncoccota bacterium
AGGAGATTGACTTTACAGCTCCCCTTATCTATCTTAATGGTATAAATAATCCTGGGAATTTGGGAACGATCTTGCGTTCCGCTCTTGCTTTTGATCTAGAGAATATTATAGTTGATGAAAAATGCGCGGATGTTTACAACCCCAAAACTATCGGCGCAGCTAAAGACGCAATTTTCAAATTAAATATTGTTTCTGACAAAAACCTGAAAACTTTTGATCAGATAAAAAAGGAAATGAAAATTTTTTCTACCAGCCTTGAGAGTTCGGATACATTAGATGTTCTAAAAAACGAAAAATCATTTTGTCTAATTTTGGGAAGTGAATCACACGGAATAGACGAAGAACTGCAAGAAATGGCAGACGCTTCCATAAAAATTGAGATGGGAAAGAAAATAGAATCTCTTAATGTAGCTTCGGCCTCAGCGATTATTTTTTATGAGATCTATAAAATGAGAAAGTGAATTCAAAAACGCTTAATTCTTCAAATCAACTTTCAATTTTGAATTTTTATAAACGCAATCAAGATCACCATAGGCAAACTGTTTTCCTTTAACAGTTGTCATCTCTTCATTCAAATTCTCCCAAGGAAAAAGATAGCAGATATTGTCTATCTTTTTTATTTTGCACTCCTTGTCATTCAATGCCTTTGTTTCATTGGTCAGCTTGCCATGAAAAGTTTTCTCAACATTATCAATTTTTTGATATGAATAGTCAATATGATCAACTGCGTAAATTATTTTGCAATCTGGAAACATTTTCTTTAGATCTTTTGCCGCGGTTGACGCCGTAAGTCCGAAGCAATGATTATTTTCCACCAGCAGAAAGATCGGCGATTTATTATCTTTGAAACTTGATCTCGGAAAACTGAAAATTTTCTTTAGTTCTATTTTGTCGTTAGAAAGAAAATATTTATACTGAACCGGCAGTATTTTGAGAAGATTAAGCTTAAAAGTAAGATAGGTTCCGGGAAACGATCCGCCTCTAAGTATAGGAACAACCGCGTCTATTCTTATATCGTTCTTTTTTACGTATCTATCCACTTTCCCAAAAAGAATTTCAAGTGTTTTTCCATATTCTTCCCAGGTTACTTTTTTAAAATCACTTTTTTTGTACTCTGCTAAATAAGACATAACTTTTATTTTATTAAATTAAAATTATTCAACTTCTTTATGCTGTTCCGGGTACCAGGCGGGTGTGCAAGGCATAAATATTCGCATATTTCCTTCCCAGAAAAACTTTTCTCCCACTTCAATTAGAACCAAGTCCCCTTCCCTAAGCTCTGTTTCTTTGTCTTCAATCACTAATTTGCCGAAACCTTTGATAATATAAGCCATCTCCTTGCACACCAAATTAACCGTCCTACCCCTATCTGGATACCTGCCATCTAATTCTATAACCGCGCCATTGATATCTTTGTCCCCCAAAGGATACTCAATCGCTGTGCAAGCGTCGCTGTTTTTATAAACCTTTGTTTGATCTTTATGTATTATTTTCATATGAATTATTTATTTTAATTTAATTGAAAAATAAACCCATTCTTACTCCAAAACCAAAGTGGCGGATGCATATCGATTGGGTTGATATCGGAACCATCAAGAACAGTTCTCCATCTTCTGGAAATCTCTTCTTTTGAAAGACTACTGGCTTCTTTTTCAGTAATAACATTAAGCAGTACAGAACATTTAGTAATATGTGTATCTGGAGCAATGTCAATATATTGCGAGTTTTTCAAATCAACTCCGCCATAAGTTTTCAAAACAAACGACCAGTAGTTAAAGATCTTTACTCCTGAAATATACGGAAAACCTTTTTTATGATCATTTTGGACTGTATTTTTTATTTTTAGAAAGTCTTCCCCCATTTCATCGATCAAATTTGACAATGAACCCCAGTTTTCATAAACAGTATTTGAGATCGTCTGCCATATATTAATATGCTTATTAGGCTGAAGAGCAAGTTTATACTTTAAAAGCTTTTTTCTAAGATCGTTTGCATTAAGTTTTACCACGCAAGAAATATCAAATACATCTTTGGTTTTACTGTCTTGAAATGTTTTCAAAGCCGCTTGCCATAATTTATAGCTATCTCTCTGATAATTCAAACTCATTGGCAAAGTAAAATAAACAAGACGAGTTTCCTTATCCATTTTTTCAAGACCAGGATTAGTTTCCTCTGGCATTACAGTCTGACCAAGCAATCCACTTTCATATGCACCAAGTATTTTTTTACAATTACTAATAATGATTTTTTTATTCATATTATTTCTTATCTTATCGCAAAAGCAAGTTTAAAACCCATTCTTATGGTTTTTAAGTTTCAACTATTTGTTTTTAATTCAGGAACCTCTGAAAAACACAGTTTTTGTCCCGCAGATATTTACTAATCCACTAACAATTTCTTATCATTCTGAACTTGATTCAGAATCTTCGTTAATTTAGATTTCAACTTATACCATTTAACACCATATTTTCATTTACAGAGTAAATACAACTATCTTTCTATTTATAAAATCCTCCCGAAGGGAGAAACGCATATCGGCTATTGTATTTTCAATTTAAATTAAAGTTCTGTGATCTATAGACTTGATTAGATGCAATGTTCAGAAGATTCTGAAATAAGCCTGTCCTGAGCTTGCCGAATGGATTCAGAATGACAATTTTTTGTCAATGAATTAGTAAGCATCTATAGAAATGACAAAATTAAATCTTCTCCTTTATTTCTCCACTCTAAACATCTTCCCATGTCCCGGAATTATATAATCAGCGATTTTGAGGATCTTTTTTCTTGATTCAATAAGCTTCTGAATATTCATATGTTCTGGGTCATTGTCAGGTTTATTAATGTCTATTTCTTGCTTTTCATTATCAAGCCACCAAAAAACATCACCGGCAACAACATAGATTTCTTTTTCTATCTTCACTATTAAAGAACAGTGGTCTTCTTTATGACCTGGAGTACGAATTACTTTTAGATCAGTATTGAGAATAATGCCATTATGATTAACTATCGCATCTTTTTCATAAACATAAAGTTCATCAACTATTTTTGCATTTTCAAAAATTCCAGCTAGAAGCGAGTGATCAATATGCCCGTGAGTTAGAAATACATAATCAATGTCTGAAATTTTCAGGTTTTCTTTCTTCAACGCATTTAGTAACTTTTTTCTATCAAACCCGGGATCTACAATAATATTTTTTCCATTTGATTTAACTAAAACAACGGTTGAATTAGCAATCCATCCATTTTTAATCTCTTTTGCATAACCCTCAATTAAAACTTTTATTTCTGTCATAAATTTAATTGTTATCATTTATCATTTATAAAGTCGTAATCGGTCTTGATTGAACAATATAAAACTTACCTTCTTCAAAAGCCCATTCAATGTCCTGTGGTTTATTATAATGCTTTTCTATTTTAAAACAAATTTCAGAAAGTTTTATGATCTGCTTGTCTGTCAATTTCTGTTCATTTTGCATATCCCGTGGAACTTTCTTCTTTTTTATGCCAGACGCATCTCTAACGATCATTATGCTTTGCCGAGATATATTTTTTTCCAGAATAACTTTTGACTTTTGATCCCCGATGTTTCTCGAAGACATGCTTTTGGCTTTTAACTTATCAATTATATAAGTATCTGGAGTGATCATTCCGCCCACGATCGCTTCACCAAGACCAAATCCCGCTTCAATCACCATTTGATTGAAGTTTTTTGTAACCGGATGCACAGTAAAGCAAATACCCGAAATCTCAGATTGGATCATTTTTTGCACGACAACCGCGACTGAAACTTTTTGATTTTGTAATTTCTTTTCAAACCGATAAAATATGGCTCGTGGAGTAAAAAGAGAAGACCAACACTTCTTCACTGATTCGATCAGATCTTTTGAGGTAACATTGAGATAGGTTTCCAGCTCTCCCGCCCATGACGCAGATGATGAATCTTCAGCTGTCGCGGAACTGCGCACTGCGACAAATTTTGCGTCCAATTTCTTGAATTCTTTTCTAATTTCTCCGGCAATATCTTCTGCAAATTCAGCTTCATAAATAAGCTTTCTGATTTTTTTTGAAGCATTATCAACTTGATCAATCTTCTCATAACTCACTTCTTTGATTATTTTTTCAATTTTTTTGTCTAAATTATTTTCTGTCAAAAATCCATTAAACGCAGATGACAAAACCACAAAACCCTCTGGCACAGAAATTTTAGCGTTAGTCATTTCTCCCAAAGAAGCGCCCTTCCCGCCGGCAATCCCAACATCATTTTTTGATAACTTATTGAAATGTTTTGTAAACATGATCTTATAATTATTTTTAATTTAATCTTTTAGAAATCCACCGACGAAACCGGTCGTCCACGGTTTTCTCTTGCGTTTGAGTCCAGTTTATTTTAAAATATACAGAAAATATAATTTGTCATTCTGAATTCAATTCAGAATCTATCATCTGCTACCACTAATTTTATGATTTGTAGGTAAATATATATCTATACTATAAAAGATTCTGAATCAAGTTCGCAGTGACAATTTCTATACATTTTTATTATCTAAATAGGTAGAATAAAAGGACATCGTTCGGTTGGCAATACAACCGACGGGGTCAGTGGTCGTTTATTTCTTTGGTTCAATGTCTCTGACTTGAACTAATTTTTTTCTACTTTGCCTCGATGGAATCTCCGATAGGAACTCCAGCGAGAAATATCACTTTGCCCACTTTCACATCGGAATCCTCTATCAAGAAAGTCTGATGAAGCTGGAATAAATTTCTTCGTTTGTTTGAAATATTTATAGACGGGTCCTTAGCTCTATATTTCTTTGCTAAAACTTTTTTGTTTATCATCCTTAATTAATGTCATCCTTATATCATTAACAATATAGATATCACATTCCAGAATCAGATTAAAAATTTAATCCCCTCCTCCTCGCCTACGGTTCCATAGTCCGAAGTTGATTCACTAGCTGGCGAAGAAACGAGGCTGTGGAACCGCATATGCAAGCTATTATTAGATTTAAAACGGTCTGCCACATCCCTAACGAAACTATGAAACCCTTTACTATAATTATTTCTTAAATTAGGTCCTGCGGACACATACCCAAAACGCGATATAATTGTCCCCCTGGTAAGGAGGTCAGGGGGTTAAGAAGAATCGCAGAATAATAAATCAAAACTAAAAAATTGAAGTGTCTTCCTGATTTTTCTTAATAATCACAACCTGCTTGTCTTCAAACCCCCCAACCCCCTTATCAGGGGGAGTTATAACAGCAAATATTGAAATTCCTATGTATTAAATTAATTCCCGTTTAAAACCTCAACAACCCCCTTGTCCGCATTAACTTCCACTAAATCCCCATCTTTGAGAACCTTAGTCGCGATTCTCGTGCCGACAATGCAAGGCTTTTTCAATTCTCTGGAAACGATCGCGGCATGACAAGTAATTCCGCCTTCGTCGGTTATGATCGCTTTTGCTTTTTGCATAGCAGGAACATAATCCGGATGAGTTGTGATTGAAACTAGAATATCCCCTTTTTTAACCTTATTCAAATCTGAAACGCTCCTCACAATTACCGCTTTCCCTTTTGCTTTTCCATGAGATGCAGACTTTCCTTTGATCTCTTGGGTAAATTCTTTTTCAACAGATAAACCAAATTTTTTAATTGCCATTCCAATATCATTTCCACTATGACATCTGACCTTCTTGGCAAAATTGTAATAAATGACAAATCCCTTTTTTCTTTCAATAACCGTTGTTTCTGAAAGTTTTTTATTTTCCTTTAACAGCTCCTCTATTTCTTCTTGCAGTAAATATGAAACATCATCTATTGATCCTCCGATTCTTTCGGCAATTTGTAAAAAAAGTACTCGCGCATAAAACGTCCCCTGTCTGCGAAAATCATCTTTCAGATCTTTCAGATAAGCTAGTCTTTTAGCGATATTTATAATATTCTTTTCTTCTACTGTAAATCTATTTTTTTTCATTAACTGTCCGTACGATAGAACATCCTTTTTTGTAGGATTCTTAAAGTCTTTTATATGAGAGAAGAACTCTTCTTTTGCCCATGGCTTATTATGTAAATCCATACAAGGCAGCCACTGAAATTTTTTATATATCTTTTCTTTTTCAATCGCACTTAACTTTTTCCAACTATCAGCTATTTTGATCAATTTAGCAGGAGAGGCTTTTTTATAAGGTGCTAATATAACACCTATAAATTCATTTATATTTTTATCATTTTCAGCACATTTTAGTCTAATTATTTCCGTAGCATAATTTGCAAAAAGATCATTAATAATAAATTGAACCCAAATAAAAGGAGCATACTTAAGATTCGCTCTTTGATAATCAATATATTTTTTTCTTAGTTCATTATTACTTTTTTTACTAAGATCTGTTTTGGAAATATTCTTAGCATTTTTGACATATTGACTGCCAAATTTGATAAACTGATCTTCAAACTTATTATAATTTTCTGATTTTTCCAAATATTTCTTTTTTAAACAAAGAACAAACTCATTTAATTCTTTTTCTCCCATATAACAAACCTCATTCTTACCTTCTGGGATATATATCTGTTTATAAAATGGTTTTGGAATGATAAACTTACTTTCCGGACTCAACGACCTGAGAGAAATTTCCGTATATTGAACTCCATATTCTCTGGCTACGATCTTTTTCCATTTTTTTGAATTACTATTTTTCATAATACAATTCTAAATTAAACTTTTGATCTCTTTGATAATTTTATCATTGATTTCTAAGTAGTCTTTTTTACTATTTTTTATTCTTTCTTTTTCGCTTTTTTCGCCAGGTATGAAAATTTCATCAACACCTTTTTCTTTTCGAAGGTTTTTTATCTCATCTGCCATTTTGCTCACATTCATTTTGAATTTCTTTATATTGGCAAAAGCTTTTGGATTAAAAAATATAAACAAAAATCCTCTGCCAGCTTTTTTATTATCATTAATATCAATGTCAAACATTGTCTTGGTCAAAATTTCAACCACAAGAGCAAGAGCATATCCTTTATATTCTCCGAAAGGCAAAAGAGCGCCATTCAAAGCTTCATCCGGGTCTGTAGTCAGATTTCCCTTGTTGTTTATTGCCAAACCACTAGGAAGCTTTTTTCCAATTTTTTTGGCGAGCCTAACCGCCATTAAAGCTTTCTTGGAAGTTGCCATATCAACAATGATAGGATATGTATTTGCTGGAATTCCAATCGCGATTGGATTTGTTGCGAAATATGGGTCAATTGAACCTGTCGGCGCAGTTCTTGGCCAACCACCATAATTAAACACAAAACCAACGATATCATTTTCTGCTGCCATTTTTACATAAGTTCCGGGTCGAAGATATGAATGCATATTTTTTATTCCCATCATAGCAATATTATTTTTCTTTGCTTTTTTAATTAGTTTTGGAACAAATTCATTACAAACGATCTGACCCAAATTTCTCTTTCCATCAATGTATAAGAGATTATTATCTTCTTTGATAATTTTTGGTTTATCCTCAGAATCAATTAGCTTTGCCCCAAATTCAACAAAAGCCTGAAATCCATGTCCTTTGTGTCCGCTTAATTCTGAATCAAGATATTCACTATACACAACAAAAGCATCCTTTCTGCTTAATCCTTTTTTCATCAAAATAGAAATACAAATTTTTTCAAGTTCTTTGATTTTAATTTTCATAAATTAGTTCTATTATCTATTTACATTATTTAGAAAGCCTCTGAAAAACACGGATTTTATCATTCCCATGAAAAAGGAAATTTAGACTTTAAGGCAAAAACAAATTAGGTTTTACAAACACAGACGCAAAGCGCGGTATAATTGTCCCCCTGATAAGGGGGCTGGGGGTTAGGAAGAATCGCAGGATAACAAACTAAAGCTAAAAAATTAAAGCGTCTTCCTAATTTTTCTTAAAAATCATATCTTGCCTGTTTACAAACCCCCCAACCCCTTTGTCAGGGGGAGGCTATAACAGCAGATATTGAAATTCCTATGTTTTTAATTATTTAGTTTATTTAACTTTCTTATGTTGTTCATGATACCATGCAGGCATACAAGAAATAAACATTGTCAAATTACCATTCCAAAAATATTTTTCTCCTTTGTCTATTAAAATCAAATCTCCTTCATCAAGCTTTATTTCTTTGTCTTCAATCACTAATTCGCCAGAACCTTTTATTATATATGCCATCTCTTTACATTCCAAATTAACCGTCCTGCCTTTATCTGGATATCTGCCGCTTAACTCTATAACCGCGCCATTGATATCCTTATCGTCCGAAGGATATTCAATCGCCGAACATACATCACTGTTTTCATGAATTTCTGCTTGATTTTTATGTATTATTTTCATGAATTTTATTTACTTTTTATCAACTTTAAACATCTTCCCATGTCCCGGAATTATATAATCAGCGATTTTGAGGATCTTTTTTTGATTTTCAAGATATTTTTCATCGTTCCATTGCGGATATGGGATTCTGCCTAAAGTTTCTTCCGACTGAACAGCATCACCCGCAATTACGATAATTCCTTTTTTTGTCTTGACAACCACCGAAGCATGATATGGAAAATGACCGGGGGTTAATATTATCTTTACATCTTCAGCTATTTCCAGATTTTCAAGTTCTACTCCTATAGAAGTTATATCGTTAATATCCCAAATAGTGCCAGCTTCAGAATGTTTTACATAAAGAACGGCATTTGAAAAAATATTTGTGTTTCTGGTATGATCAATATGCAAATGAGTCAAAAAAACTATATCAATATCTTTCGGTTGCAAATTTTCCCCAGCCAATCCATCAATAATTTTTTGTTCGTCTAAAAACGAGCCAGTATCAACAATGATATTTTTGTCTGACTTAATAAGAGTGACCGTAGAACTCACTTCAAATTTTTTATTTTTTCTATGAACTCCTTCAATTAAAACTTTTATTTCTGCCATAGTTATAAATTATGTCTATTTTTTAATATTTTATATTTAGATTCAACTGCCTTTTCAAGATCAATATCAAATAAATCGGCTAAAATCGCCAATTGTAAAATTACATCAGCGAATTCTCCTTCTAAATTATCTCTGTCAATTTCTTTGTTTCTCAACTTTGGATAATTTATATCTTTTGCAAGCTCCCCCATTTCTTCTATCATTTGCATAAAACTTAAATGAGGATCTCTCTTGATTTCATATTTCTTATCAATCCTTTTTACTATCTTAGCACATTTTTTTTGAAAATCTTTTGTTTGCATAAATTTAAAGTTAGAGATATTAAATATTTTTAGATCTATATATAATTCAAATATTTATATTATACCTTCCTATAGTATTCTCCTATCCACCTATTCGCACGACTGTTCGCCTCTGAAGAGAATTAGAGACATAAAAAATTATAGAATAAAAAATATAACTGAATGAGCATTTTTGAATTTTATTTATTTTTTATAAATAAAAACTTCGAAATAATTAAGTCCTTGCGTTAATTCGGATCTGATCGAACCTTCAAAATCAGGATCAATCAATGGCGACACAAGATGCTTTCCTTTATTATACATTCCAGTATTAATAACACCGCAAATATTATTGCTCAAATGGATCTTTGAAGTTTCACCTACTTCAAAATTTAAATTATCTAAATTATCTGGCACTGTTTCCAGAACATTTTCTAAATCTGCTCTATTATTTATTTTCAAAGGTTTATCACTTTGAGGAATATACATTTTTTTATTTTCATCTGTTGGAAATACGATCATTACATCTTTTGAATTTTTTGCAAATTCTTCGTTTTGCATATTCAATTTCATCAGATCGCTATCTTTTTCATCTAAATCATAATCAATATCTCCCATAAACCAATCCTCTCCTTCTTCACCTTCCATCTTTATTTCTCCTGAAAAAATTGCTTCTCTAAGTTCAGCTCCTCGCAATCTATCTTCTTCATTAACCCAAAAAAATCTTACGACATCCCCATCAATTTCAATCGGTCTCAAACCATTATTATAAACCGTAACAGAAGCGTTAACGTCTTCTCCATTTTTTATTTGCTTGAAATCTTCAAATGACAAGCTGTTTTGGTCAAATTTAATTTCTATTCCTGCCTGCGCAAGACGGCTTCTTGTTGAAGAATTAAGACAGCGAAATACTCCCCAATCTAAATCTATAGATGGAAAATTATCTTTATTTATAATTAAATTAGTTTCTAGGCAACTATTGGGAGGAACGATTTCTTCTTTTTCCATTTTGATATCAGAACCGCTCCAAAAACCTTTGATTTCCTTCAGTTTTTCATATCCTTCATTGATCATAACAGACTGTTCAATCTCCTTTTTCATATAATCTTCATTTTCAAATCCCATATATTCATATATAAACAAATTAAATTAGGTCTAAACAATACTCATATAATTGAGATTCATTTTTTAAAGTGTAAATTGAAATTACGATACAATGAATTATTTATTTTAATTTTTCTAATAATGCTTTTTCCATAACTTCGAATTTCGCTTTTTTGCCTGAATATTTTTCAATTTGGAATAAGGCTTGATAAATTAACATCCTATAGCCTGAAATCGTTTTACAATTTTTCTTTTTTGCAAATTCAAGCAATGGAGTTTCAAGAGGTTTAATCACAATATCCATAACAACCTTGTCATTTTTTAAATCTTTTTCATTTATGATCGAATTATTTTCGTTTGGGAAAAAACCTACTGATGTGGCATTTATTAAAATATCATAATCTATAACTTCATTAATTTTTTCAATATCTCCCCCAAATTCAAAACCAAAATCATCAGCCAAAGCTTTACCCTTATCAACTGTTCTATTTATAATAGTCACCTTATTGCATTGGCTTTTCTTAAGTCCATAAGAAATTGCTCTTGATGCTCCACCAGCACCAACGAGAACAACTTTTTTATTTTTAAGTTCTGTAATTTCCTTTAAAGCTTTTATGGCTCCGATCCAATCAGAGTTATAACCAGTTAATACGCCATCATCGTTGACAATTGTATTCACCGCGCCTATTTCTTGAGCGACTGGATCAATTTTATCTAAATACTTCATAACCTCTTGTTTATAAGGCATTGAAACAGAGCAACCTCGAAATTTTAATGCTCGAATTCCCTCAATTGCACTTTTACAATGAGAAACTGTAAATGGAATATAAATAAAATTAACACCTAAGTTATTATAAGCTGTATTATGCATTATTGAACCAAGTTCGCTTTGCTTAATTGCGATAGAACCGCAAATTTTTGTTTTATCGTTTATCATCATATTAATTTCTAAAATTAAATATCTCTTATACAGTGATATTGCTTTAAGTTCAATCAAACAATTTAAAGTAACACCGCTAATCTTTTTTCATCTTCATAAGCCACCAATCCGCTTTTTTATCTTTATAAAATTCATGCCAGACATAATTATTATAAAAATTGAGAGGAGACTCTCCTGTAATTTCTTTTTTATAATTGAAAATTCCTTCATTAGCGCAACCACCCCAGCTGATATACTTTGCCTTATCAAGATAGTATTCGATAAGCATTGATTTAGTAATTCCTGAAATACGATTAAAAGTCTTATCATATCCCGTTTCGGCAAAGCAGATATAATTGGGCAGAGCCTCAATAATTATATTTATAGAAACTATTTTTTTGTCTTTGATAATTTCAACAAATCTCACCCTTTTTAAATTAGGAAATATTGAATAATAGGAAAGAGACTTGGCATCCAAGAGATTATTATGCGTTTTCAAAAGCAATTTCGTATATTCAGATTTATAATAATTTAGCTTAACGGGATTAATTGTCAATTTTTCCTTCTCTGCTTTGTTCAGATAATATTTATATTTTTTAGACGGAATAAAGTCAGCTGTTTTAAAAACGAGCTCTCTTTTGAACAAATCAATTTTTTCTTTAGAAAGCTTATATCCTTTTTGTTTGTCTATTTCCGTAGTAGGCGTTTCACCCCAAAGTATAATATTTTGTGGAGAATGTTTTTTTACTATCTTCCCGATAACATTGTTTAAACTATTTTTGCCCATTTCTTTTCCCAATCTAAGAGATATCATCGTAACAATTTCCCCGTCAAAATAATACAAATAATTATCTTCCAAAAAAGGTTCACCGAATATATGCGTATTGCAATCAATCAGATGATAATAATTACAGACATTTGCGTTTATTATTTTTTCTTCCTCAGAATTTACCATTTTACAAAACGTTAATTGTTTATGCTTTTAGATCATATATCAGTAAATGTGTTATGAAGAACTCTCTGGACTGACACACGAGCGGTAGTGGAGTGTGTTATGATGCTTTAATGAATAACAAACTACGCTAATCACTCATTTGTCACTCCGTTATACAACGTTCTAAATTAAGTTTTCAGAACATACAATTGGAGTTCACTCTTTAGGGTGTAAAAATGTAAATTATAATTTCACACCTTAAATTATACCCCAAAATATTCAAATCTTCTCTAATTCCAATATCCTCTCCACTTTAAAAACCCTGCCTTCGCCTCTCATGAGACAAATCGCTTTCATGCCCAAAAATGTTTTCCCGGCATATTCCAGATCACCAATATACTTAGGCTTGATCGTTCTTTTTGATCTCTCATCATTTGCTTTCAAATATACGATCTTCAGTTTCTGATTATTCTTAATTGCTTCTTGAATTGCTTCAACTTTCTTTTCCAACGGCATATTTTCCTCAGAGATCTTATACTGATATTTTGTCACAAATTCAACTACTTTCCAATCAATAAAAATATGTCTTTTTTCGATAGGCTTCTTGAGCACCAATCCTTCCAAGGAAACACAACGGCTCAATGCCACATACATCTGTCCAAAAGCAAAAGTTCCCCGACCAACATCAATAATGGCTTTGTCAAATGTTTTACCCTGGCTTTTATGAATCGTTAATGACCAAGCCAATTTCAAAGGGTATTGCATAAAAGAACCAGACTCCTCTGTTTCCAAAGCATTAGTTTTGTCATTATAAACATATTTAAAGATCGTCCAGTTATAAGTGCCAACTTCAACGACATCTCCGCTTTCCAGTTCTACAAAAACAACATCGTCTTCATTGTCCCCCTCTCCAACTCCCATTACCTTTCCTATGCTTCCA
Source organism: Minisyncoccota bacterium (assembly GCA_023137595.1). GTDB lineage: Bacteria > Patescibacteriota > Minisyncoccia > JAHIHE01 > JAGLIN01 > JAGLOZ01. The sequence goes on from JAGLOZ010000016.1 coordinate 13,126, forward strand.
TTGATCCACCGTCCCCTGGAATCATTATTTAAAAGCATCACTTGCGCCCCCTCCTTGATCGTCAGATCAATATCGGTCGGAAAATGTTTTTCATCAAATTTCCCTTTCATTTTTCCCTTAAAATAATATTCCTCACCCTTAACCTTTTTCAAATGCTCTTCGTTTATTCTTCGGGAAAGATCATTCGTTGTGGTGAGATATACATAAAAATCATCTACTTCTGGCTCAAAATCCAGATCAAACCTATTGTTAATTTCAGCCAAATCCTTGCTCGTAACGCTATTATTTCTGATATTATTCAACGCGCTGATAAACTTTTTATCTTTTTGACGATATATTTTTTCAAGTTCAATAAAATCCATCTGAAAATTTTCAAACACAAAACTGGAAAAGAAATAACCGCTTTTATAATGCTCTTTGAAGATCTCCTTTTCATCTCGGGATATAATCGGCGGAAGTTGATATAGATCACCGATAAAGATCATTTGCACCCCTCC
>JAGLOZ010000017.1 GCA_023137595.1 Minisyncoccota bacterium
CTCCAAAAAACAAAGCGCACGAATAGAAAACAACTGGAGAATAATCAATTTTTTGCAATAATAAATAGAAAATAGCTGACAAAATAAATGCGATACTGATAATTTTCTTAGCTCCAAAATAGCTAGACAGATAAGCGCTTACCGGCAAAAAAACAATCCGCCCAAACTGAACAGCAACATAAAATAGAACAACAGAAGCTAAGGAGAAATTTTTATCTATTAACAAATACAGAGGAATGAAAATCTCAATAATTGAAGTAGCGAAACTAAAAATACCAACACTGAGATAAAAATTCTTAATTTCTTTTGACAGATCGGAATTCATAGTTTTTTTGAAACAAATTTATTACCTGTTAGAAATGTCAAATAAACAAAAACAGCCACAAAAATGATCATCGGACCGGAAGGCATATTTAAATAATATGACAGAAATATTCCTGCTGTAGTAAATAGACAGCCAAAAACAATTGACCAAAAGATTATTTTTTTAAAACTTTTATTAAATATCTGCGCAGTAGCGGCAGGTAAAGTAAGAAGAGCGATCACTAAGATCACTCCCACAATTCTGATAAGAATTACTATCGTCAAAGCGACCAAACATAACAAAAATAAATAAACAGGGAAAACAGCAATATTTGTTACTTCAGCAAATTCTTCATCAAAGATAATTGCCGCCAGCCAGCGATAAAGAACAAAAACGCTTGTTAATATAATAATATTTAGAATAACAGCTAAAATTAGATCAGCAGAACTCGTCATTAAGATATTACCGAACAAATAACTGAACAGATCAGCGCTATATCCGGGCGTTAAATAAATAAACACAAGTCCAATTGCCATTCCCAAAGACCACATTGCCCCGATAATTGTATCGTCTCTGTCTTTAAATTTCTTGCTTACTGCGCCAATCCCCAAGGCAGATAAAATGCTAAAAATAATCGCACCGATCAAAGGATTAAAACCAAAAAAATAAGCTATTCCAATTCCGCCAAAAGAAGAATGAGCGATACCGCCGCCAAGAAACGAGATTTTTTTCGCCACCACAAAAGGACCGATAACCCCGCAAGCAATGCTGGCAAGAATACCAATAGCTAAAGCATTTTGGAAGAAATTATAGGTAAGAATATCCATGGAATAAAATGATAGTTTATTTTTTAATAACTGCGATTATAGAATCGCGAAAAACAGGGATTAAAGAACGCACGGGCAAAGATACTATCTTAAATAAATTGTGCAATTTATTATTATATCCAAGAAATGAAAATATCGAGCAGAAATAGCTGTTGTGGTTTGATTTACCAATTAGTGAATAAAAATTAATTAACTTTGATTCGCAAATTTTCATTCCGCAATTTTCAAAATAAAGTTCAATCTCTTTTTGAGAGTATTCTTTCCAATGCCCATGTCCGGATTTATTTGTTCTCTTGCTTCCCTGAATCCGAAAACGAAGCAAGTTTCCAAAACAAAACTTATTGGGAGTAGTAAGGATAATAACTCCATCCGGTTTTAAAACTTCTTTTAGTCGCAATATAATCTCAGTAATTTTCTGAGGATTGAGATGCTCAATAATTTCACAGAAAACAATACAGTCATAATGTGTTTTTTTTAACGGGAGTGATTGGGAGTGATGCAAGTCTATCTTTATAGCTGGAATATTAAATTGCTTTAAGATCTTTGTCCGCTCTGGTTTTAAATCAGTCGCGGTTATTTGAGCTCCTGTCTTGTGCAATGCAACAGTAAGATAGCCTGGCCACGAACCTATTTCTAATATCCGAGGGTTTTTTGTCAGATCAATATGACTTTTAATAATATCCAGAGTTTTTACAAATCTCCTTTGATGAAGATTGGAATACCAAACAGTTTGACCTAGAAGTTGAACGGCCTCTTGAACAACTGCTTGAGAATAATAGCTATAAGACGAAATATCAATATCTTTCTTCATTTTTATTTAACGACTAATAATTCTAATTATGTTTTTTCAAAACCCGATGTGGTAATCCGTGACCCAATAATTCAATATCGCATTTATATGTTTTATCTAACATTTCATTGGTCATTTCATTAGTACTGTGACAATATAGTTTTTTATTCAGACAAGCAACTTTATTGACATGCTTGAAAACCACGCCAATATCATGAGAAACAATAATAATCGCCGCGTTTTTATTTATTTTCTCCAACAATTCCCAAAAATCTCTTTCCGATTTCTCATCTATACTGGCAGTAGGTTCGTCCAAAATAAGTAGTTTCGGTTTCCTGATCAAAGCACGCGCGATGTAAATTCTTTGTCTCTGTCCACCGGATAATTCACCGATCTGCCGATCTTTTAAATTCCATAGATCAACAAATTTTAATGCTTGTTTTGCTGATTTTAGATCTTCTTTATTATATTTTTGAAATATTTTCTTTCTGCTTAAAATTCCCATCAAAACAATATCTAAAACGCTCACGGGACAATTCAGGTCAATTTCCAAAAATTGCGGAACATAACCGATCAAATCTCTCGCTTTCTTTGGTTTTTTATCAAATACTGAGATATTTCCTTTATCTGGTTTTAAAAGTCCAAGAATTATTTTTAAAAGCGTTGTTTTTCCTCCGCCATTAGGACCGATAACACCCAAGAAATCATTACCAAAAACTTCCAGATCTATATCTTCCAGAATGTTGTTATCTCTCTGATATGCAAAAGAGAGATTTTTAATTGTAATGATTTTTGAGATTGACATATTTAAAAAAAATTAATTTTGAAATATCAAAAATTGACTTGCTGCAAAAATTAATATATAATGATACAAATAATAAAAGGAGGAGTGTAATTGAAAATTAAATGCCCACAAAAAGATTGTAATCAAAAAATTGATACTGAAGGAAAAGAAATACCTTATTTTGAAAAATTACTACCAGGTCGTTTTTCAAAAATGTTTTCTTGGTTATCCCATTTAACCAAAATCGGCTTTATTGACAAAATTGGTTCTAAATTTTCAAAAAATTCTATCACGATGAGATGTCCAAGGTGCAATTCTCCCTTTGAACTTTCTCAAAATGGTCAAGTTAGTTTGACCAAACCGGACCAAATACGTAAAAATATTAATGCATCCATAAAACTACTTGCAGATCATTATTAATAATTAGAATATAATAGCATAGCGAATAGATCATTCCATGCTATTTTTTTTATTTACCTATTTGCATTCCAATCCTCCTTAAATTCTCAATATAATCCTCCGCCAAAGGATCAAGCGGGACAACACTTCCACCGATTTGCTGAGCAATTGATTCAGCGCTTTTTTGACTGAATTGTTTTTGCACAAAGATCGTTCTGATATTTTCCTTTTTTGCCGTGTCAATGATATTCGCTAAATTTTCCGCGCTGGGTTCTTTGCCTTCTATTTCAATCGCGATCTGCTCAAAATAATAATCTCTCGCCAAGTATCCGAACGCGGGATGAAATACTAAGATCTTTTTGCCTTGCATTTCGGAAAAAGCGTTTTGCAATTCTGTATCTAAATCATCTAATTCAACCAGATATTCATTTTTATTCCGCTCATAAAAATCTTTATTCTCAGAATCTATTTCTGCCAAAACCAAGTAAATATTTTCTACCTGTATTTTTACCAATCCTGGCGAAAGCCAAATGTGCGGATCCCGCTCATAAATTTCAATTCCTTCCGAGGAATCTATCACCTTCATTTCAGGATTTAAATCTTCCAACTTCTTCATCTGCGTTTTTTCAAAAGGAATGTGTCCTATTTTAATATATAGATCAGCTCGGCTTAATTTTTTTAATTGCTCTATGGACGGTTCGTAAGTAGCAGGGCTAAATCCCGGCGGGATCATTGCTTCAACACTCACTTTATCTTTTCCAATATTTTTTACAAAATCAATCTGTGGCAAAACAGAAACCATAACATTTATTTTTTCGTCTACATCTACACTGTCAAAAACCATTTTTTCATCATTTGCTATAATAGAAATAATTATAGCAAAAATAACCAGCAAACCAGCCGCCAAAACAATTAAGTTGCTTTTTTTTATTTTCATAATTTTGTTTAAATTTCTTATATAAAACACATACAAAACTTCCTCATTAAATAGAGGTTTTATTTTAGATAAATTTTTTAAAATTTTTATTGTAAACTATTTTTAATTTCTTTATTTTAAATAATTTATGTCAATATACGCGCATACTATGGCAATCATTATTACCATAAGCGATGCCGTGATATACTTCACGCCTTCATTCATTTATTTGTTTTTCTTATTCTTTGGATTTATTAAGTTTAATTTTAGATTTATATTGTAATTCTAAACTCTATAACTTTATGAACTTTCAACTTTTAACTTATTGTGTGCTCTCGTCAGGAATCCACAAGCCCGCCTTGAGAGAAGAACCTACATCACGGATTCCGCAAACCCGCATTTTTTGCCTGTGCTCTCAGTAGGAATCGAACCTACATCACGGATTCCGCAAACCCGCGTTCTATCCGTTGAACTATGAGAGCATGAAAATTGTGGTGCTATTTATTGAATTATAAATATAATAACTTTGCAGGAGATAATAACCAAAAACAATTTAAAACATTCAACATGCAACATTCAACATTCGTTCAATATCCAATATTTAAACATTCATTGATTGTTTAGATGTTGAGAGTTGAATGAATGTTGATTATAGAATGTTGGTTATTGTATCTTTCTTTCTTTTCTTAACAATATTATTATTTATCCTCACCACTTTTTCTATCCTCCAGTCTTTTTAATTTTTCTTTCTCTTTCAGATATGCATCAAAATCCTCTTCAGAAAAATATTCATCAAACTCATTTTTCTTTTCAAAGCCAAATAATGATTCCTTCTGTTCTTCTTCTGGCAAAAAATGTTCTAATACCGCGCGAATATAACGCGGATCCTGACCAATGATTTGAATTTCTTTAACAGGTAAAAAAGAGCTTTTTAGCTTAAATTTTAGAACATTAAAATATTCCCCTTCAACAACCTCAAATGATTCAATGTCTTTATATAGATAGAATATACCGCCGAAACCTATTCCATCAAGATTGATTTTTATTTCAATATCTCGCGAGTCTTGATATATATGCAGAACAATAACAATTAATAGAACTAAAAATGTCGCAACAACAATAAAGCTTCCTTGGCGAAAAAACCAAATAATAGAGAATACAGACAAAATGGCACTAGCGTAATAAATAATCATATCTTGCCGGGTTTTAATATGCTCAGGCGCAATCCATTTTGCAAAATATGAGTTTTCTTCTGTTTCTTTCTTTTCTTCTTTTATTACTTTTTTCGTCGCCTTAATTTTTATAGGCATCTCCTTTTTTGTTCTTTTACCAGACTTTTTACGAGTTGTTTTTTTTACTGGACTTTTCTTAACTGCTTTTACCGTTTTTTTTATTGGCTTTTTTCTAACCACCTTCTTTGCTATAGCCTTAGGCTTTGCACTTTCTTTTTTATTTATTTTTTTTGTTGCCATATTTTTGAATAAATTATGTCTTAAATACGCAAAACGTAATTCGGAGTCCTAACGAAAGTGAAGATGAAATTTCACAAGATTGATGAATTTTAAAAGAATTATGATATTTCTTCCTGACTGGAGTTTATGAATTCAGTTCAGTATCAGAACTCCGCAATATTAAAATTAACAGCAGATTAAATCAAATAATTTTTGTTTTTACTTTTTTATATTATCATTTTAAAGACAGATAGTAAAGAAAATAAATATAAAAGAAATATAAAAATTCAAAATATATAAGAAATAAACCTACAGCCTCTTTGTGTGCGGCCGCACACAAAGAGGCTATAAATACAATTATACGAAATTGCCAAAAAATATAACTTCATAAAGTCAGATTAAAGCTTCAACCTTTCCAAAATCATTTCTCTCTCTTCACCTTCAATGATCTGTGGCTGGGAATAATCATAGATCTTAATGGGAATAAAATTTATACTGTCTATTTTTTTCCCTTTAAAGTCTATCTCCGCTATCGCCCCCAGCCTTGTTTCGTTTGACCACATCTGATCAAAAACGAAATTACCGAGACTATATATGATATATCCGTCATTATATTTTTCAACATTTTGCACGACATGAGGATGGCTTCCAATTACCAAGCGAGCGCCAGCATCAATTGCGCTGCGCGCAAAATTCTCTTGAAATGAGCTTGAAGAAGTTTTATATTCGGTTCCCGCATGCATAGAAACTATCACGATATCATTCTCTAATTTCGCTTTTCTGACATTTTCTTTCATTTTTTCAATTTCCATATTTGCCACGCCATAAACATCGCCATTTGGCAATCTACGCTGATCGGAATTATAAGTAAATCCAAGAAAAGCAAACGCAGTTCCTTTTATATTTTTTATCACAGGCTTATAAATTTCTTCTTTACCTATTCCCGCCCCAATGTGCGAAATATTATTTTCATCTAAAATTTTTATCGTGCTTTCAAGCCCCGCTTTCCCGAAATTCATAATATGATTATTTGCAATACTTAAAACATTAAATCCCGCAAGCTTCAATCCTCCAATTGATCTTGGGTCTGTGCGAAAGATCATTTCTTCGCTTTTTATCACTCTGCCTTCTATTATAGTCGTTTCCAAATTTCCAAAAATAATGTCCGCTTTATTCGTAATTTCCGCTGTTTTTAAAAACGGATATTCATAATCATTATATTCTATCATCTTCTGTTCAACGGCCCTGGAAAGCATTATATCTCCGACAGCGGTCATTTTTATCTCACTATTTTCTTTTTCTTTCGGTTTCACTTCCGTCTTTTCGATCTCCGCCGGAATCTCTTTGACGAAATCCTGAACTTGAGAATAATTAGTGATCTTAAAACTGTTGTTTGTCTTTAAAATAAAAACACAGCCAAAAATTATAATTAATATGGCCATTGACGATATTACTATTTTAAAAATAAATTTCATTGCTTTGGCTTATATTTATACTCTACCACACAGAGCTGATACTTGCCAAATTGATAACTTAATGCTATTTTATCTAAGTAGTCAAAAATATAATACTGAATTTTAATTCTGGAGAGTTGGCAGAGCGGTCGAATGCACCGGTCTTGAAAACCGGAGGGCCCTTGCGGGTCCCGGGGGTTCGAATCCTCCACTCTCCGCCGATACAACTTACAACTAATAACTTATAACTCATAACATTTTCAAAATTGTTATCAGTTATAAGTTATTAGTTAATCTGGAGAGGTGCCTGAGTGGTTGAAAGGGGCACCCTGCTAAGGTGTTAGGCCTTTACGGGTCTCGAGGGTTCGAATCCCTCCCTCTCCGCCAGTACAACTTATAACCAACAACTTATAACTCACAACAAATCAGATATAACTTTTGTTATATTTTTTATTTTGCATAATCAGATAAATTTGCTAGAATAAGGATAGTTCAGAACAATAAATAACCACAAATTATGTTTAAGAAAATTATCATTATTATCACTTTGCTGTCAATAGGCGGAATTCTCACACTAGCAGCGGCAAGCGGCATCATTAAAGTACCTTTTCTTTCACCGCTACTGGGAGCAGACAAACCTAGAAATCTTATCGGAGAGGTTGATCTAAATCTTTACAAGGATGCGCTCATCAAAGGAGAAGTAACACTTACTGACGAAGTAAATAAATACTGCTTAACCTGTGATATATCTTATAAAGACTTCAGCCCTATGGATATCACCCTATCAAGCGCCGAACTCAGTTCACTGCTTCAGGCAACCAATAACGATCTTGGACCGCTTAAAGAGATACAAGTGAAATTAAATGATAATAATCAAGCAGAAATGTCAGCTTATCTTAATTTAAAAGATTATGGCTATGATTTTTCAGGGCCAGTCTATGCCGCCGGAAGCATTGCTAAGAGTGACTCTTCTAATCTTGCCATTAAAATTCAAAGAGTTGAAGTTGGAATTTTATCTATCCCTGAAAAATATATCAAACAAGGAGAAGACAGCTTGAACATTCTAGTCAACAGCCAGCTTGCAAAAATGCCAGATTTGAAAATTGATTTATTGGAAATAAGCGACAGCTCCCTTCGTTTCAAAGGTAATTATCCTAAAACGGCTTCGGTAAAATAAAATTTGATAAAACAAAAAAAACGGCTCATCACCGTTTTCTTATATCATTTCTAATCCAAATTAATAACGATTTCCGCCGCCAAAATTCTCTTTTAACCCTCTATCTTTCATTCTTTTTTTATTACATTCATAGCAATAAAGCTTTCCATATCCGCCGTCTTTTCTCTCCGTAGGCTCAAAAGGAAGTTCTGTAATGGGATTTTTACATTCTTCACAAGTAATTCCTTTTGAAGAAATGTTAAACATCTGCCTTTGTAGACGATCGCTTGAATTTTGATGGTCCATTATGAGTCACCCCTCTTTCTAATTTATTTGTATTTTATCCTCTGGTTTCATATTGCCCAACGGCGCTGAGGATCTATTTTAAAAAAAACAGAAGATCACTGGTGACTTACTTTGTTAACTAATTTAAAACCATACTATACATTTCATATACTAAGTATTCACCTTTCAAAGGAATAACACAAATAGCCAGAAGGAACAAGGCACAAAGATCCAACAAATTTTTACCTTGTTTATTGAATAAAAAAGTATATTATATTTTTTTGCTTGAGAAATGTTGAAAAATATGCGGGAGCGGGTTTGTAAACCGGTCTTTTTGTTTTTAAGTTTCAGTTTTTGTTCTTAATATAAATAATTCCTAAAATACGCTTTCTGCAATTGGAAAACATCTTGAAGCTGGTTACAAATTTATCTGCCATAGGCCTGACCAGCTCCCACAAAAGGTTTATCTGAAAAAGCAATCATTATATTGCCTTGCGATAAATAATATTTTTCAAAATTATTAAAAACATTTCAATGAATCAATGCTCCACTTGATTATATCTGAACTTTTCCATCTTATACGCTTCATTGTAGAAAAAATAAATCTATGTTAGCATGTTTATATGAAGCAAATAAATCAGTAAAGGGATTATTAAATAATTAAAATAATCTTAAATTTATGTCAAAAAACAAAGATTTGAATCTCAAAATCGCTCAAAATGTGAGAAAATATCGCAATCTCAAGGGAATTTCGCATGAAGAGCTTGAAGAACTAACGGGACTTAATTATGAAACGATCGTCCAAATTGAAACAGGCAAACTGAAAGAGGTTTCAATTCAAGACATTGAAACAATTGCCGAAACTTTAGATGTCAGTATTGATGAAATAATAGGAGAAAATGAATATAAATAACAACTATGAAAACTTTTAAGGAAAAAGTTCTCAAAATAGTTTCTGGAATTCCAAAAGGAAAGGTTTTAAGCTATAAAGAGGTTGCAAGGAAAGCTGGAAGTCCAAAAGCATATAGAGCTGTTGGAAATATTCTTAGTAAAAATTATAATCCGTGCATCCCCTGCCATAGAATAATAAGATCAAATGGCAAGTCGGGAGGATATAACCGAGGTGAAAAAAATAAAATTAGAATTTTAAAGAAAGAAAGAATTTCTCTAAATTGACTTAAAAATTTTGCTATTTACTAAAACGAAAATATGATAGTAGACGAGATAAAAATTAAAGTGTCAGGAGGAAAGGGCGGCAATGGTATTGTTGCTTTTAACAAAAATAAAGGTGAAAAAGGACCGACTGGCGGAGACGGAGGAAATGGTGGCAATGTCCATCTTGAGGGAGTGTCCAATTTAACCGCTCTTAACAAATTTCGGTTTAAAAAAGAATTTCCAGCGGGAGATGGAGTGGACGGAAAGAATAAACTGCTTGAAGGAGCAAAAGGGAAAGATATTGTCCTGAAAGTTCCTATCGGAACAGTGGCTCATAATCTTGACACGGGAAAAAATATAGAAATTGTGAATGTCGGGGAAAAAACTATGATAGCAAAAGGCGGGAAGAGAGGTCGTGGAAACTGGCATTTCAGGTCTTCAAGAAACACAACACCGAGAGAATGCGAAGAAGGAATAGAGGGACAACGCTTTAATTTTATTTTGGAGCTAAGAATGATCGCGGATGTTGGATTCATTGGTCTTCCAAGCGCTGGAAAATCAAGCCTCTTAAACGCTTTGACAAAAGCTAAAGCAAAAACCGCCGCTTATCACTTCACAACCCTAGAACCAAACCTTGGAGACTATTATGGACTAATTCTTGCCGATATTCCAGGGCTCATTGAAGGCGCTTCCAGCGGAAAGGGGCTTGGGATAAAATTCTTGCGGCATATCAAAAGAACAAGGGTTCTAATTCACTGCATTTCTTGCGAATCGGAAAATTTAGTGAAAGACTATAAAATCATAAAAGAAGAGCTTAGAAAATATGAAGTAGCAATAGCAAGAAAAAAAGAATATATTTTTCTGACAAAAACTGATCTAGTGAATAAAAAAGAAGCTAAAGAAAAAATGAAAGAACTAAAAAAAATCAGCCCTGATATTTTAGCTGTTTCAATTTATGATAAAGATAGTTTGGAAAAAGTTAAAAAGTTGTTGAATGGAATTAAAGATAAAAAATAGCGATTTGTTTAAAAACCGCGCTAGACAAGCTAGAGGAATAGTTCTACTTTTATATCCGCCACTTTTTTCTTTGATCGATTTTTATAACTTTCAACATCTTCTGCTATTTTCGCATTAGACAATTCAGCTCCTGCAGAGTCACAAACAATAATCACCACATCATCCTTCAAACGGAAAATATTCTTCTTCATGTATTTCTCTCTCCTTAAGAACAACATTTCCTTCTATCATTAATTCTGTAAATTCACCATTATCAACTACTATTTTTGCTTTGGGGTCATTTGATCCTATATTTATTCCTCTTATATATATTACCAAATTTTTTGGTAATTTTTTTGTTGCATTATCATGCTGATATAATAATTCAAAAATGTCAAGTCTCTTACTTCGCAAACAAACTAATTCCCAATTCTAAATGTTATTTGTGCACATAAATTGATGTCCCAATTTCCGCCCAGTCAAAAACATATTCCGCAGGACCGACTCCGAGACGAATACATCCATGCGATACACGCATACCCAAATGATCTTCTCCTTCTCTGTAACCGCTTGGCCAATAAGGAAGTTCGTGAATATAATAAGCTCCATAAAAATTCATACTATACGGCATCCAAAGCCCATAAGTTGAGGACCAATGTTTTGGTTCTTTTTTCTTCACGGAAAATGTTCCGAGTGGAGTCGGCATTCCGTATTTTCCACTGGAAATGAGAAAACTATTTACTTTTACCCCATCCTCAAAAAGAGTCATAACTTGATTTGAGATGCTGACATCTATATATTTTCCCTCCGTGAATTCAGGCGTTATTTCTATTTCCTTTTTCGGCCTTGAGGTTTCTGGCGGTATATATTTATTTTTAGATAATTCAAATCCAGAAAAAAAATCTTTCTTATCACTTTTTATAATTTTATCATTCTTTGTCTTAGATTTAGTATAAAAAACAAATTTTTTATCTTCCAAAAGCAGTCCGCTCAATCCCCTTACATTATTCAGATCAATCTCATATTTAGTTTCACCTAAAAACGCTTCATTATGGCTTAAAACTAATACTCTATTATTATCATCCAAGTCAAAATCAAAATCAACATTTGGATTGATACCTATATTGTCAAGATCTAAAAAAATAACAGGCTGGTTAAAAATAATTTTCAGATCATCGTTAGCACTGATTTCTTTTTTATTTTCTATTTCTGCATCAAGCACGTAAACATTTGAATAACTAGCTACTCCAGCACGAACACTCACGCCTAAAATCAAAAATGCGATTGCGATTGCAACCATGTAAATAATCATTCTAGAAATTTTGGACACAAAAAACATCTGCCTTTTTTTACGAGAAAGCAAAATATTATTATTTTTTTGATTTACAGAAAAACTCATTTTTTGTGATTGTATAGAATAAACAACCACCAACCTTGTTAGTGGTATTGCCAACTGGACAATGTCCTTTTGTTCCGTTCTTATAAGTTATAGGAATGTACAACTGTCATTCTGAACTTGTTTCAGAATCTGCTAAATATTACAATAAAACAAACTTACAAATCACTAAATATTTTGATTAGGACAAAAACGCAATTGCTATCTTTTGAATAGAGAGAAAGATAATAGTGTTTGCTTTGTAGACGAAAGATAATTTTTAAATAGGATAAATTAAATCTAATATGCAACAAATTATGAAACGAGTTCAGAATGACAATTCTTATCAATAAATTGCCTAATATCTATTTTAAAATTAAAAAAGGCGACAAAATCACCCTTTTAATTTATATTGCAAATAAAAAATTATTATTTAATATTATAATATTAATTTTCAGAATTTTGAGATTTTTGCTTGTTTTCTTCTCTTTTGACATCAGTCCAAGTAATTAACTTTCTTCCTTCTTCGGTTTCGTTCAGCGTCTCTCTAACTAATTCCGATTTCCTTGCTTCGCCCGTTCTTCCCGATACTTCATCATCCTCTTCAATATAATTTAAATGCATTGATGCCATAGCCTTATCTTCGCAAGACAACATTTCATCAACTATTTTGTCAATTTCCTCTGGACTTATCTCCTCTTCCTTTGGCACATCAACATCGGAAGGAAATTCTTTGCTTAAACTAATATTTTAATGTTACTTAATTACACGCTAATTCTATCATATTTTTAGTCAAATGTCAACTCTCTCTGATCCCAAGAGAACTCCTCACTACCTTATAAAATCTAGCTTGGTTTTGTTCTCAGGCTAAAGCCAGCCCTTGCTCCACAGCATATTTAAATGTTTAAATGTTAGTATGCTAAAATAATTATTTGTTTGATCCTACTATCTCCTCGCCACAACCAATCCCCAAACATTCTTCGCTCCGACCCTTTTCAATTCTTTCGCGCATTCCGAAAGCGTCGCTAAAGTTGTGCAAACATCGTCAATTATTATCACATTATTATTTTTTATCATTTTTTTTACATCCAAACATTCTGATATAAAAAACGCTCCTTTGATGTTTTCCCTTCTTTCTTTCATAGACTTAATTGTAGTCTGCGGTTTTGTGTTTCTTTTTCGAAACAATAAATTATCACAAATATCAAGCTTGAATTTACGAGCAATATATTCAGACAACAAAAAAGCCTGATTAAAACCACGCCAATTATACCTCTTTTTATGCAGCGGAACAGGAACAATAATCGTTTCCGCTTTTTTATTTTTTTGTTCTTCAATATAAATTTCTTCTTCTTCGCTTTCCTGAGAAAAATTTACCAAAGCCAAATCTTGAAAATCATCATATTCATCTACCTCCAAAATACTTCTTATTAAAATTTCCGAAAGAGGAAAACAAATATCACAAATAAAATCAAACTTAAATTTGTGAATTGCCTCGCTCACAACTTCATATTTATATTCCGTCGCAACCCAAAGCCCGTCAAGCGCCGTTTCTTTTTCGCATCTATAATGAGTTTTTCCTCCCTCGCTGAACTGTTCACACACGGGACAAGCTTGATCTTTTCTTGTTCTAATTTTTTTTAGACATTCAGGACAGATCCATCTTTCTTTTGGTTCCGCGTTTTCCAGCTCTATCTCGCATTCAAGGCATCGTATCGGAAAAAGAATATCAAGAATAAAATTTTTAATTTTTTCCAAATTTTTCATAAATTTTAGAAAAAAAGTGGGCTTTTTGTTTTTTAGCCCAACTGCTTTTATTACTTTTCTTGGATTATTTCTAAGGAAGCTTCAATTTCATCAAAATCTAGACAAAATTTTTCTAAATTTTCCATATAATTTAACAAAATCCTTGTTTTACGTATAACACCGCTATCATTTCCCGAATTTATCTCATTCATTAAAGAAACAATTTTCTTAGGTAATTCAGAATGCGTTCCTCCACTATCTTTGATTCTCTTTTTCAAATTATCCAATCCTAAATACAAAGGATATCTTTGTGGCATTTTTGATAGATCTACATTATTTTTCTTTTTTATTAATTGTTCAAGCATAAACATCACCTGCCTAAAACATACAACAAAAAAACAAACTAGTCAACAGCTAATGCCTAATTTGTCTTGACAAATATAGAACTTCTTCACCTTTTGTCATTCCAGAAAATTTTGGAAAAAATTATCTGGAATCCAGTAAGTCTCAATAAATGATATTTCTCGTATAGTTTTAATAAAGTGAGCTAAACTGGATCCCAGACATTTTTTCTAAAGCTATCGCTTCAGAAAAAATTCTGGGATGACAATAATGATAAAAAACGAGGAAGTCCTAAAATAAATATTATTTTTTCTTTGATTTTCTTTTCTTGTTTTTCTGCAAAATAATTTCGTCTTTCTTCGCGCTCAGCTTTACGCTATCCCCTTCTTCAATTTTACCTTCAATAATCCCTTCGGAAACTAGATCTTCAACCATTTCCTGCAAGTTTCTCCGGACAAGACGAGCTCCTTCATTGGGATTAAAACTTTTTCTTGCAATATGATCAAGAGCTTTCCTGTCTAGGTCTATTTTTATATCATTGTTTTTTGCCAGTCTGCGCTTAAAATCAGAGAACTGGATCCTTATAATTGATTTGATATCTGAAAGATCAAGCGGATTAAAAACCAAAACTTTATCAATACGATTTACAAACTCAGGACTGAACTCTTCCCTAAACTCTTTAATGACAGACTCCTTAGTTTCTATATATTTTTTTCTAATTTTATTTTTTCTTTCATTTTCACCTATCTGCTCTTCTTCCGCAAAACCCAACCTTGCTTCGTCTGTCAGCTGCTCCGTCCCAATATTTGAAGTCATTATGATCGTAGTGTTTTTAAAATCAACCTTTCTTCCCGAGGCATCCGTCAATTCACCGTCCTCAAAGATCTGAAGCATCAGATTGAAAACTTCGGAATGGGCTTTCTCAATTTCATCAAACAGAATCACGGAATAGGGATGAAGCCGAACTTGCTCTGTCAGCTTCCCTCCTTCTTCATATCCAACATAACCGGCTGGAGCTCCAACAAGTCTGGAAACATTATGCTTTTCCATAAACTCGCTCATATCAACTTTGATCAAGGCATCCTTTCTTTCATACATTATATCCGCCAAAGTTTTCGCCAACTGAGTTTTTCCAACTCCAGTCGGTCCCATAAACAAAAATACTCCCAGCGGTCTTTTGGCATCTGAAATCCCAACTCTGCCGCGGCGAATTGATTTTGAAACAGCCCCAATGGCTTCATGTTGCCCGACAATATGTTTTTCCAATTTTTTTTCCAGATTTTGAAGCTTCTCTCTTTCATCAGAAACCATTTTTTTTACCGGGATTCCGGTCATCTGGGTTATGATCTCCGCAACTTCGTCAAAACTAACCGGCTCTTTGATCATAGACACGTTTTCCTTTTCCTGCGCGCTAATGGTTTTACTTATGAAATGTTCTACTTTACTTTCTTCTTCTTTAATAATAAGCGCTTCATCATATTTCTCGCTTTCAATTGCTTTTTCTTTTTCAATTTGCAGTCCTCTCTTTTTTTCTTCCAATTTTTTTATTTCCTTGAAATAATTATTTCCAGAATGCTTGCTTCTGACAAACGCGGCAGCTTCATCAATGATATCAAGCGCTTTGTCCGGAAGAAATCGGTCATTGATGAACCTTGAACTCAGATCAACCGCGGCTTTGACGGCATCATCATTGATCTTCAGATTATGATGTTTTTCGTAAGCGCGTTTCAGTCCCATCAGCATCTTTTTAGTGTCTTCTCTGCTTGGCTCTTCAACAATCACCATTTGAAATCTTCTCTCCAGCGCAGCGTCTTTTTTGAATTGTTTCCTATATTCATCCAAAGTCGTCGCGCCGATACAGGAAAGCTCGCCTCGAGACAAAGAAGGTTTGAGCATATTCGCGGCATCCAAGCTCCCGGATCCGCCCGCGCTTCCAGCCCCGATTATTGTGTGAATTTCGTCTATGAATAAAATTACATTTGGATCTCCCTGAACTTCACTTATAACATCTTTCAATCTTGCTTCAAATTCTCCTCGAAAAACCGCTCCCGCGACAAGAAGTCCGACATCCAAAGAATAGATCTTTCTGCCAATAAGACTGGCGGGAACATCTCCTTTTGAAATCCTTTGGGCAAGGCCATGAACAATTGCGGTTTTTCCAACCCCTGGCTCTCCAACCAAGATGGGATTGTTTTTTGTCTTACGACTGAGAATATTTATAACTTTATCAATTTCTTTTTCTCTGCCTATGATTGAATCGATTTTGCCATCCTCAACCTCTTTCACCAAATCAACGCAAAAACAATCCAGAACAGACTGGTTTGAATTCATAGCCACTGGCAATGCTGACATCTCTACCGCGAACCCGCTATTCTGATTTCCGTTCATCTGACCGGGAGAATTAAGTTTCTGAGATTTTGAATTTAGATCAAAAAGATCAACGATATCAAAAAATCTGGCAGAGCTCTCCATAATAGCCTTGAGCTGTTCTTTCAACTTGCCGGGATTGATCCCAACACGAGAAAAAATCTCCTCAACTTTTGCGTTTTTATTTAACAACACCGCGTAAAGCAAATGCTCTGTTCCGATGTGAGAGTGCTTATATCTGCCGGCAACAAGAACTGACTTTTTGAAAGCGTCTTTTGTTTCTTCAGATAATTTTGGCTTCCATTTTTTTACTTTCGGCAAATTGTCAATCATCTTTCGCAGATTCTTGAAATCAAGCTTCTCGCTTCCAAGCATGCTTGATCCGATACTCCCTTTCTGGCTTAGCATTCCCAGCATTATGTGTTCAATTTCAATTGATCCATGACTAAGCTCCCGCGAAATGTTTTCCGCGTTTTTTATCACGCTTTTCAAATGCGTCGTAAATTTTTTTTGAATTTTCTGAGGAAAAATGTTCATTTTTTAGAGTTAAAAATTATCAAGTTTAGAATTCATTTCTGTCATCTCAGAATTTTTTCTAAAGCGATAGCTTTAGAAAAAATGTCTGGAATCCAGTTTGTCTCACTTTGTCAACGAATTACTTAACATCCATAGGATGACAATGCCAGACAACTCACACTTTACTTTATTACATTTAAGCAATAAAATCAAGTCTTGACAAGTTTTGAATTTGGGTGTATAATGTTTTGTTGTTCTTTGATAGCATATTCTTTATAGGGCATTTGTGTAAATATGGTTAATTTGGCTAAATTTATACAGATGCCCTAATAAAGGGAATATTGTTCTGCCACAGAGTGGGACAATATTAAGGTGATTTAAATGAATAACAAAGTAAACGAAACACCGACGCCAGAAGGATACACAAGTTTAAGAGTTCTTTCTAATAAGATAAAATCCTATAGGATTGAACTCGCTTTCGAAAGAGGAAATGTAACAAGTCACCATAAAGCGTTGGTGACAAATGTAACTTTCCCGGCTGAAATGCTTGAAGGAAAAGAGATAAAGCCCGTTGAAGCCAAAGGCAAAGCGCCGGCTTATGGCTTTGTTCGTGTCGAAAACGCGAACATTCACTTCAGAAACGGAGCTAAGCCGCAACCTGACGGAAGCTTCGTTGGAAGAATTGAAGTGAAGGTAAAGGATCAAACAAAAGGCGATGACGAGGAGATATATTTCCACCTCAACCTCTTTCCTCTTCCTGTTGGAGAGAAGCCACACTATGAGGCAACAATTGACCGAATCGTACAGATTCCAGAGAAAGACTCGGTGCACTTTGGGCCAACGATCGGAACAAGAAAAGAGGTGTATCTTCACCTCAACCCCATTGCTCAGTAAGAGCAGCCGCTAGCGATTTATAAATAGATGAATCGCTAGTCTATTTTTTTAATAACACATTTTGTATATAAATTTAAACCTGATATAATTTAAATATGTTAGACAACAAAAATAACAACTTTAAAAACAGCTGGCTGGGATATGATCTGCCGTTTGACGAGATAGAAAAGAATCCCGAAGTTTTTGCATTGCGCCAGAACGGCTTTGAGAAAAGAACAAAATTCCAAGAACATCACACTACCGCGGTTTTTTTTGAAGAAGTTGATCTAGATATTTTAACCAAAATTATCTCAGAAACAGAAGAAAAAGATCAATGTAACTTTTGCAAAGAAGTTTTTAAGATAACCGGAACCGGAATATTGAAACATAATACCGGAAAATATGCCTATTTTTCCATTCAGGAAACAGAGGAAAACAAAGCCTTGGTCTTAAAGAACATTTTAAAGAAAAATAATTTATACAATTCAAAAAATTCTGAGAACTTGCATATTAGCATCGGCGGACCGGATCCGTTTTGCGTCAAAAAGCCAAAACAAAAAGATTTGAAAGAACCTTTTTATATAAAAGGAGCGCTTGTTTTTGTTGGCTATGACGGTAAAAATTTTAGAAAATTCAGTTGGAACAGCAGATTAAAAATATTTGAAGAAATTCAAGTTAAAAAAGCAAACAGAGACGCAAAAAAGATCAACAACATCATATTGCCGAATAAACCGCATCTTGATCCTATTGCAGCTTACTATTTGTTGATCAGATTTGGATCGGAAAAATTTCCGGGAATTAAAGACGCAAAAGTTTCCTTTTGGGAATCAAGCCATGACCCCTCGCCAGAGACAATGAATCAATGGGAAAAAGAAGGTTCGGTGTTAATTGATCTTGGAGGAGGAACATTTGATCATCACACGGATGACAGCTTTTCTTCGCTGCTTGTGGCAAAATTTTTAGGCATAGAGAATAATCCGGAGCTGAAAGCTATTTTAGAATATCTGCGCGAGGACGACAATTTTGGACTTCACAACAAATTCGGCGATTTGGCGCATATTATCAAAATGATGTATAAACAAAATATTGATATTCAAAAAATATTCGATTTTGCATTTTCTGCTTTGAACACAATGATCTATTTTGATGATAAGTCAAAAAAAGAATTTGAGGAAAAAGGCAAGATACATAAGATCAAAAGAGGAAAAAGCAAAATTAAAGTCGCGATCATAGAATCAGATAATCAAAATATATCAAGATACGCTCTGCAAAATGAAAGAATAGGAGTTGTTGTCCAGAAAAGGTCTTCCGGACATATTATGATCTTTACAAATAATATCTATAATATAGATTTGAGAGACATAATCGGCGCTATAAGAAAAAAAGAGTTGGAAATTTTAGGAAAAACCAACATTGATATCAAAACCCTAAAAAGAGAAGGCAAGCACCCTGAAATTCAGCATTGGTATTACCACAAATCATTAAACGCTTTGTTAAATGGCTCTGACGCCCTGGCAGATACGCCGCCGACTAAAATGCCGTTAGACGAGATCATAAAAATTGTTTTATTCAGCATTAGCACGGAATTTCCGGACTTTTGCAAGAACAAAGAATGCGTTTTTGAAAAATGTCCAAATTTTGAACATAGTTTTTATAAATGCTACAAAAAGAGAAACTCAGTTTCATAAACTTTATTATTTATATTTCACGAAACTAAAAACAAATCGCATAAAACGGTTTGTTTTTTGAAAATGATCTTGTTTAATTTTTTGCTATTCCAACTGGTCTATTCTCTGTCTCCTTGTTATGCTAACTTACTAAAATAATTCCATTATTTCTGTCGCTCCCATGAAGATGGAAATCCGGTTAATCTCAATAAATGATACCTTCCGTATAATTTTTTGGTATTTACATTGTTTAAGAGCCTGTTTTAAAAAAATAGAATTTAGGCTTTAGCCTTTCACTTTTTATGATTTTTAAATCATTTAATTAATTATTAGATGAAACCCTAAAGGGTAAATTCCTTCTACTGGGAACTTTTTAAACAGGCTCTAAGAGATTTCTCGTCTTAGCCAGCTACCGCTCCCACGAAATGACAAAAAGAACAATGTGTAATTCAAAGAAATCAAAATGTCTCTATTATTTTTTACCCAACCATTGACAAATATATCTCTGTGGGTATAATATAATGTTGCTGACAAAATTATTCAGCAAATTACAATGATCAAAACAAATAAGCGAGGGGATGATATAGATTAATAATGAAAAAAAAGAAGTAAAGATAGGAGGAACTGATAGACACAGTAAATGGATCGCAACTTATCAAATTTATAAAGAAGAATCCAACGAGAAATCTATGGATGTTCCTAATGAAGATCCAGAAATAACGGAGGCTGAATACGATGACACTGCACCCGAAGAAGAGGTTCCTGTCTTTAGAATAAAGTTTCAAAAAAATGATTTGCCATTTTTTAGACCAAAACTCAACGAAAGAGAAGTGTTTATCGTCAAAAAACCAGGAAAAATAGACATTTTTGTTCCAGATCTAAAACTGGCAAATATAATTGCTGCCAATTTAAATGAAATAAAAGCAAAATGGAAACCTGGTACCTGGTGCACCAACCCAGAGTTAACGGCAATTAGCGTTTTAGGAAAAACAAGCAGAAAAAAAATAGTTAATAATA
The DNA here is from genome assembly GCA_023137595.1 of Minisyncoccota bacterium. Taxonomy (GTDB): domain Bacteria; phylum Patescibacteriota; class Minisyncoccia; order JAHIHE01; family JAGLIN01; genus JAGLOZ01. The sequence continues at coordinate 20,421 of JAGLOZ010000017.1, forward strand.
TAATTCCAATTATTGAAAAAATAATTAGGGATTTTTACGGAATTGAAAAAATAACTAAGGATTTACATGGAGATGAAAAACGGTAATCATCTCCTTCTTTTTTTTATTAAATTAGTTTTTTAACACAGATACAAAGCGTAATCAACTATTCTACCCAGCTTTAGCTGAGGGTTTGCGAGGTTTTAACCTCGCGAGTTATCTTTAATTTCGCGAGGTTAAAACCTCGCGAACCGTGCGTTAAAACGCCGTAGAAATAAATATTGAATTCACTTTGTTTCAAAGTGGCAAAAAACAACATTTTCTGTTAGAATAAAAATAATGAAAGAAAAAAATGAAGCTCTACAATTTGCGATGAAGCTTATAGGTCTTAGAATGAGATCGGTTCTTGAAATTAAAACTAGACTAGAAAAGAAAGGTTTTGGGACAAAAATAATAAATGAGGTTTTAAGAGATTTGGAAAAATATAGATATACCAATGATGAACAATTTGCGGAAAGTTATATAAACGACAGAATGAATTTCAGACCGTGCGGAAATTTTTTAATTAGAAAAGAATTAAAAGAAAAAGGCGTTGAAGAAAATATAATAGAAAGAAAAATAGAAGAACTGATAGGCGAGGAAATAGAAATTGCATCAGCAAAAAAACTCGCAGAGAAAAAATTGAGAACCATAAGCGATAAAACAGATAAAAGTAAGATCAATCAGAAAGTAAGATCATACCTGCAATCAAGGGGATATTCGTTTGATATTATTAGCCGGGTGATTGAAGATGAGGTGGAATGAGCATGGATTAAGCTTTACGCATTTTATATCACCCCCCCCGACAAGAGCCTGTCCTGAGCGATAGCCGAACGGAGGGAAATTAAAGGGGGTTTTGGATGCGGGAAAAATTATCATTAAAAAAATTCTATCATTTGTAGGCACGCGATTAACCGCGTCTCTACTGAATTTATTCTAAATTATAATTCTGTGATTTTTCTAACCCCTCCCAACCTCCCCTTATCAGGGGAGGAGCTCGTATTCAAATCCTTAGCGACAAACTATGAAAAAGAAATATACTAAAAACAAGACGAAAAAAAGTAAAATAATATTAATAATTATAATATTTTTAATTGTAGTTTCATCTGGAATTACGACATATTTGTGTTATCAAAAATATTTAGACACAATTCTGCCGAATATATTCATAAACGGAGAAAGCTATTCAGACTTAACGGAAGAAGAGGCGAAAAACAAACTTGAGAATAAAATAAAAGATTTTAGAGAGAATGGCATCATACTTGCTTATAAAGATATTTTTTTTAGCGCGCAACTTGAAGAAATAGGAATTGATATAAATACGGAAAAAATAATCTCAAATACTTTTGATTATGGACACAAAAGTGACATACTTGAAAATTTAAAAGATTATTTTAATCTTCAAGTAAATACTGTTAATATTCAGCTTACTCCTGAAATAAACAAAGAAAAACTAGAACTTTATATATCAGAAAATATTTCAGTTCTTGAAGATCAACCTAAAAATTTCAGCTACACATATGAAAAAGATGAATTTATTCCAATTCACGCAAAACCAGGAATAATTATAAATAGAGAAAAATTGATAAGAAATATATCAGAAAATATTACCAATTTTGATAATAGAACGATAGATATAGAACTTATCAGAAAAGATCCCGAAATAAAAGAAGACACAAATGAGTTAGCGCTTACAGACGCCAAAAATTTACTGAATAAAAAAATAATCCTGAAATATAATTCTACTGAATGGGAAGTCCAAGAAGAGGACTTTGTCCTGTGGATTGACTTCGGAACTATAAACAATTTCGCGGACAGCTATGACGCATTCAGCAACCGAAAAACGCTTAGCGTAAAAGCTAACAAAGAAAAAATGAAGAATTATTTAATTTCGCTTGTTCCGCAAATAAATAAGGAGCCTATTAACGCCCAGCTTAAATTTGATAAAAATGGAAAGGTTGAAGTGTTTTTTCTCAGTCAAGAAGGAGTTGTTCTTGAACTTGAAAAAAGCATAAATGAAATTGATAAAATTGTTTTCTTTGAAGAAAATTATAGAGACAATTCCGAAAAGGAAATTGAAATTCAAATGAATGTTGAAAAAGTTCAGCCAGAAATTACAACTGAAAGTATTGATAATATGGGAATAACCGCACTTCTCGCCATTGGAGAATCAAATTTTTATGGATCGCCTAGAAACAGAAGACATAACATCGCAGTCGGCGCCAGTAAATTCAATGGCATACTTGTCGGCCCAGAAGATGAATTTTCATTCAACAAAGCTCTTGGGGGAGTGGGGGCGAAAGAAGGGTATCTGCCGGAACTTGTTATAAAAAAAGGAGAAACTGTTCCTGAATATGGAGGAGGCTTGTGCCAGGTTTCAACAACAGCTTTTCGCGCGGCAGTAAAAACGGGGCTTGAAATTACAGAAAGAAAGAATCATGCCTATCCAGTCAAATATTATAACCCGCAAGGGACAGACGCAACAATATATCCGCCTCATCCAGATTTGAGATTTAAAAACAATACCCCTGCCTATATTCTCATTCAGACAAGAATTGAAGGAAATAAACTTTTCTTTGATTTTTACGGATCCGACGACGAACGCAAAGTAGAATTAAAAGGACCTTACACATATGACAAGAAACCAGATGGATCAATGAAAACAACTTGGACGCAAAAAGTTTATGATAAAGATGAAAAATTATTGTTTGAAAAGAAATTCCACAGCACTTACAGATCTCCCGCCCTCTACCCGCACAGAAGTCCATTAGAGTAGAATTAGTACTTAGTATTTAGTATAATTATCCCATTCTGTCATATTCTGAGTGAAACGAAGAATCCCAAATCCATATACACAAAACCATATCATAAAATCATGTGAAACTAAATTCGAGATTCTTCGATCGTTTCACTTCCTCAGAATGACATATC
>JAGLOZ010000018.1 GCA_023137595.1 Minisyncoccota bacterium
TAACACACTCCGCTACCGCTCGTGTCTCAGTCCATTCCTCAATAATAAATTTCAAACGCGTAAGTCCTAAAATTATCAATAACAGAAGAAAGTGTAAGCCTTAAATATTGACAAAAGAATAATATATGTCATGCTTTATCATGTATATAGTGTAATGAACTTTAACAATAATTCTAATGAGCAAAAACCTGCTTTCTTTATTAAGGAAAATCCTAAAAAGAAGGCAGAACTCGCTCGTTAGGAGCAATAAACAAAATCTTGTGAAACACTAGTAACCCTTTTGAGAAAAAGGAGCTCGTTTTGCAAGGAGGAATAAAATATGAAACCAAGAGACAAAAAGATGGAATTCGAGGAATTAACGACAGGAGAACTGAGAACGCTACTGGATCAGAAAAATAGAGAGTTAGAATTAAATCGCTCTCATTCCTGTGCACCAGAGATTGAAAAAGAGATTGAAGAAATAGAGGTTATAATGGCAAATAGAGAACGAAAAGGATTACAGGTGTTAGAACCTATTGAAACATCGAAACAGTTACTTAAGAAGGAGTATCAGAGAGTTAAACAAGTCTTTAAAAACTTCCCACGAGGGGGAGGTGGAGATTTTCCAATAAACGCAAGAGAAACTCCAGAAGGTTTCGTTGTCCAATTTGCAATTGTAAAAAGAGACAAAACAAACAACGAGGGGAAACCATTACCAGACGGAGGACTATACGATATCGCGGCAACAAAAGGCGCCGAAGATGTGGTATGCCATAACAAAGAATACGAAATATGTGGACACGAATTAGAACCAGATACAATCGTTGCAAAGGCAATAAATGAAAGAGAAACTGGATTCGTAACCAGAGAAAGAAAAGGGAAAGAAGATGATTACTCGGTTGAAGCTTTACGGAAACCTAAATATACACCAGGAGTTTGGGAAGAAGCAAGGGACATTCAGTATGAAAGGCAAATTGTATTAGTTGAGATTAGTCCTGAAGGAAAAGTCACATGCTGTGACTTTGGATCCAGACAGAATAGGCAGGAACTTAGGTTTGAAGACTGCACTGAAAAAGTATTACTGGGATATTGTATTGCCAGAGACATTAGTAAGGTGTTAAATGAATAGCGCTAGGAGCCATTGACGTTAAGGCAGTAAAAATCGCAAATATTTGTGCAAAAAAAATATATAATATAAAATAGACTAGTGTTTCCAAGGATAAGGTCTTTTTAGGCGTCTTCTTTAATGAAGATCCTCAGAAGAATTTATCATTGGATGAATACTAGTTTCATCCTTTTTTTTATTAGTTTTTTAATAGCTTCTACGCTGTCTTGACGGCGGTTGCGTGAAGTATAAAAAAACAATGATTATCACTATTCGTGGAACGTTAGAGATAATGTATTACTGTCGATAAACTGTTTTGTGCTTTTTCTACATTTTCCATAACTGCTCTCAACAGACTGTCTAAAGAGTCCGGGATACATGGAATTTATTACTGAAACAAGTTCAGCACAAGCTCTTTAGGATTTCAAAATAATAGCTTATGTAAGCGAGACTACATGAAACCCTAAAGGGTAAATTCCCATTATTTGGACAGGCTCTTAAGAGAGCGTAGAAAAAATTCAATTTCTCTATGCAAGAACAAACATTAAAATTCACTATAAATAAATTAAGTTTTACAAACACAGACACAAAGCGTAAATTGGAGTCCTCACGAGAGCGAGAATGAAGCTTCGTAAAATTAGTGAATTTCAAAAGAATTGTGATATTTCTTCCTGACTCTCGTCAGGACTCCATAATATTAAAATTCACTATAAATAAATTATAAAAAAATGAATCAAATTATTAAATTGCCCAAACTAGATGATTACACAGCTCAAAAAGAGCGTGAGGAATTTTTGATAGTTAAAGCGAAAATAGTTAAAGAAACTGAAAAAGCAATAGAGATATTAATTGACGATAATCCTGAAACAGCGAATAACATAGCCGAAAGACGGATGATCAGTGATCCAAAACCGGAAAATGGCAGCACAGAAGACATTAGATTCTCCGCCGGTGGGTTGGGAATAATCATCAAGACACCGGAACAAAATCATCTGATGGCTACTGTCAGAGTATCAAAGTCTTCTTTTGATCGTCATCTCACATCTTTCACCGGGTTGGGATGTAAATCAGAAATAACCAACCCCGAAAGAACCGCAGTCAGAAAAGGAGTTGAGGATTTGATAATTGTAGCCGGAGGCAAAATTATCGCCCCTAAGTTCAACAATGATCCATTTTCAGAAATCAATATAAAAGCTGTCGTTCAAAACGGAGCTGCGCTTTACGAAGAAACCAAAAAGCTTCCTCTGAAAGAAGCTGAGGCGCGTATTTTAAATTTGCCGAATGAAAAAGAATTCAAGATATGCTGGAAAAATAATGAATATACATATCAAGGATTACCTGTTTTTGATCATGGCACGAGAGGTCTTGATTTTATCAAATTGATGATTCTTGAGCTTAATGAAAAACTTGAAAATACAAAATTTTTAGACGGAAGAATAATGGGCGGAAAAAACCTTTTAAACAGAGATATTTATGCCCTTGAACTTGATAAAAACTTTAACTGGACCGGCAGAATAAGTGCTGGCTGGAAATCTGGAAAATTATTTACGCCTCCTGAAAAAATAAATTTCCCACAGACTCCAATTCTTAAAACAATTCTCAGAGAGCTTTGCAAAAGAAAATAAGACAACTATACAAAATACAAATAGGACAATTTATTGTCCTATTTTTTATCTCAAAAATTCTTATTTGACACAACAGTACAAAAAAACCATAATTAAAATTACAATGATTTTTAATAAAAACCAAAATGAATAAAATAAAAATAATTTGTAGTGATATTGAAGGATGTCTGAGAGAAGGAGATGAATTTATTCCCAATAATCTTACAGAACTGCAAAAAATTCAAGGCTACCAATTGCAAGCGCTTGAAAATCCAAATCTGCCACCGATTGTTTTGTGCAGCGGACGCGGAATTGGATTTATAGAAGGCATGCTTACTAATATAGGATTTCCTCCTACGGGCTTTTGGTCGGTCGCTGAAAATGGTGTTTTTATACTTGACCTCAGGTCTAATATGTTAGAACTAAATCCGGCAGTTAATAAAAATATTCTTAAAATTCAGAAAATATCTCAGGAAGTTATTCCCAATTTACTTGAAGAAATCAGAGGAAAAAAAGAACCGGGGAAAGAGATCTGCATAAGTTTAAATCCGCCATCTGAAATGAAAATAGAAAAGTTTTTTGAAATAGTTAAAAAAAGACTCTCTCAATTTGAGAAAGTAATTGAATTAACTCATAGCACTACGGCGGTGGACATAACTCCCAATGGAGCAAATAAAGGATCAGGACTGAAATTTGCCGCTGAAAGATCAGGTATTGGAATAGAAAATATTCTCTATATCGGAGATACAAAAGGAGACTTCCCCGCTTTTGAAGTTGCAGGCTATGCAGCCTGTCCCAGCAATGCGACAAAGGAATGCAAAAAACTGGTTAGATCTGAAAACGGATATATTTCTCCCTTTACAGACGCAAAAGGATTAGCTGATATAATTTCTCACTTTACGGGATATAAGTTTAGATAGTTTCATTTTAAATTATTTCAAAATAATCTTTTTCAATTCAGAAAAAACTTTTCCTTGAGAAACAAGCAAAACTTCTTCGCTGAAAAATGTCTTGAACCGCTCAATTTTAAATCCGGCTTCTTGCATAATTATTATTCTGGCCGCCAAATCTTGCGGTTTTTGATTACCGCTAAGACCAATGTAAGCGTCAACCGCGCCGGTAACAAGATAAATACTGAAAGATCCGCCACTCACTCTTAATCTGAAACTTCTCTCCGCTATTTTGCAAAGCTTGTCCTCTATCCATTTCTTTTCACCTGCAGACCTTTCAATTAGCCCTCTCAAGTCTACATCCACTATAGCTCGATCAATTGAAACTGCCGAATCAGACTTTATTATTCTTCCGTTTAAATATGTTTTGCCATTTTTTACAGCAGAAAAAAGCTGTTTTGAAACGGGCTGATATATTAATCCTAAAACAGGCTCATTGTTAAAAACCAAAGCAATGTGAACCTGAAAAAAAGGAGCCAGCTTAACATAATTTTTCGTTCCGTCAATCGGATCAATTAGCCACTGATATGGAGAAGATTCATTTGTTCTTACTTCCTCCTCTCCCCAAAAACCATGACTCGGCCACTTGGAAAAGATTTTCTTTCTTAGAAAATTTTCAACTTCTATGTCAGCCTTTGTGGCAACATCCCTTTTATCTTTTTGCGTAGCTATCTCTATCTTATCCCATCTATCCAAAACAATTTTTCCGGCTCGTTTGATAACCGGAATTAGATACTCAGTTGCTTCGTTCAAAAATTTTTTTGTTGGCTTTCGCATTTTTTAAATATAGAACGATTTAATATATTTTTAAGAAGCTTTAGCAACTATTTTTTTAAATTCATCAAACGGCATGAGAACAATTCCAATTAATTCAGCGATCTTTGTCAATAGAGAATAATCATTTCTCGCATTCATTCCATGGCCTGTATATGCTTTCCATCTCAATTTTGTTGCTTTCTCGACTATATCAATTTGAAGGTGCGGTCTAAGATCAACAAAGATGAAGCCTCTTTCTTTAAATTTCATCAATAATTCGTTTGTTCCAGATTCATCAACACCTTCTTTCCCTGCACAATTGATGAAAATAATTTTATTATCATTTAGTTTTATTTCACTTAAGCCGGAAGCATATTCAATGATTCCTTTCTTGGATAACTCAGCGCATAATTCATTCTTTGGAACTATATCAACAAGAATCAACTTGGATGGTTTCTCTTCTATCACTTTTCTGGCAATAGGTTCTCCAACCCCGCCCACTCCCAACAGAATAACGCATTTTTCTTGAAACTGACCGACTTCATCTTTGAACCATCCGACAAACGAAGGACCATTTAAATCATAAGGCACAAGCTTTTTATTTTTATCTTTAATTAATGCATCAATATTAACAATAGAATCATCTTGCAGCCATTTCCCTAACACAGAGTTGCTTTTGTGCGGTTGGGTTTGATTGATTGCCACAATTTGTTCGCTAGATTCAGATATCCTATAGATTTCTTTCAATGAATCGTTATTATCTTTTTTGATATTTACAGGCAAATATATCAAATCAGCAATAACTTGATTCATATAAACCCTACTCGTAGATCTATCCCAATCATCAGGATCTTTATACGCAAGATACAAACAAAATTTAAATTTACTATACCTCGCAAGAAATTCCTTTAATTCTTTTACAGAATTACAAACAGGAATTTTTTTATTGAAAAATTCATTCATAAAGATATTATATTATTAGGACTTCCTCACTTTAATCCACTCGTGAAAAATCTATCATTCTGAATCCATTCGGCTATCGCTCAGGACAAGCTTATTTCAGAATCTTTTTTATATTACGCTTAATTCATCCCATACGCAACAATATTAAGGATTATATTTAATTATTGTATTTTCAATTAAAATGAAATATTTAAAGAGTTGTAGATTTATTTAACGTAACAGAGAGTAGATTTTGAAACAAGCTTGTCCTGAGCTTGCCGAACGGATTCAAGAATGACACTTTAAAATTATGGATGATAAAAAAGTTTTAAATATAAAATTAATAATCAGTTGTCAAACAATTTTTAAAATTACATCTTTCTTTCAATAACAGATTTTAGATTATATTTTTCAAGAATCTCGTATAGATCTCTCTGTGCCAGTTCTTCAAAATCATTCTTAATTTGGCCAAGTTGGACAGGAGTTATAGCGGAGGCATCTCCATAAACTTTGCTTTTCAAAGGGTCTGTTCCGGAAGGCCTGAAATCAAGTTCCGTAACAACAGGAATTAAATTATCTTTTTGTTCAAATGTCATAATTACCCCCTCTGGTCTTTTTTTTCCTTTTGCCAACAATTCTTCTGTTAATATGATTTTATCTAAACATTGCCAGGTATTTTTACACATAGGCATAATTTCTGTTAATATCTCTGTCGCTTTGGGTTTTGTTATTTGCTGATCACGAACCGCTCTTGCTAATGAAAAAAAGAAATTATTGAAATTCGCCTTGATCGCGCCTGCTTTTTTCATTTCAATTTGTTGCTTGTCATAGTCCATTTGCGCGATCACGCCTTGAGGAATCCCATGGATAATATCCAATCTAAAATCTATTTTAGACACCAAATTGTATTTTTTGAAACGACTGTCCAAAAAATTAGCAACAAAATAATCCGAACTATTTTCCAAGTATAATTTTGATGAATAAATAAGTTCCGAGATCAATGAATCAGCAACGCTTTTTTCCGGCATGATCATTGTCTTTTCTCCCAGAATATTTTGGCATACTTTATTCATTCCAGCAACTCTTCCCCCGCTTTCTTCTTGCGCACAATGTATGCGGACAAGCTTAGTCCTGTCTATTATTGCCTCATTGCAAAGAGAATCTTTCAAGATCAATTCTGGCTTATCTGTATCAAAATACCACTCTTCCACTTTATTCTTTAATGCTGTCAGATTTTTAAATCCAACAAGAGTAACCATTTTTTTCAAACCATCAACAGAATCAGCAAACTCGCTCCAAGCGCGCCATGAAACATAAGTGATCAAATAAAGAGAAAAATAATTATCCCAGACTCCCTTTCTTTTCATCAACTCATAGTCAACAATATCCAGACATAAAAAGACTTTATTCGGGCTTGGCGCCGCAAGTATTTTGCTGTCATCTAATTGGTAATATTGAATGCCATACTCATCAAGCAGATCAATGCTTTCTTCACTCATAATTTGTTTTATCATAAACCTGTCAGAATCCGGATCACATTCATATACCTTGACTCCAAGCGGCCTGCCCTTTAGCAGCTTTGAATATGGAATCGTGTTAACCACCTCGGACATGGTTGTATCTACTCCCAAATGTTCTACGCCATACAGATCTCTGCCTGTTTTTTCCTCCGATAATTTAACAACAATAAAACCGGTATTGAAAAGACCGTCCTCTTCTTCATATAACCATTCAAAAACATCTTGATCAATTTCCAGCTCAGATAAAATCGGTTTCAAAGTTCTGCCCGAACTTCCATTCAAAGCGTTGATAATAATTTTATGACCGCGAGAAGTCGCCTTGTTTATAATTTCAACATCTTCCTTGGTTGTGTTCAGCATTGAAGAATATAATTTAGCGATCTTTTTGCATGACAAATTATTCAAGATATTAGGATGATCGCTTTTAGAAATTCCAATTTTATACCCTTCTTTGCTTTTATAGATATCGTCATTAACGATTCTATTAAGAATTATTCTGTAATTTTCATACACATCCGGCAATATTTGAGATCCGTCCGAGGCAAGCACTTTCCTGCCACACACATAATTTGAAGAATGGCTGGAAGTGTAATATGTCGCTCCAGTCACGCCAAGCAAAAAGCTCAAGTAAGAAAATATATAGATTGAAGTGGTATCAGAATATTTTTCAAGAGTAATGACTTTTATGCCATTTTGCGCTAGAATTCTCGTTTCCATTTCCACGAAAGAACTTGTGTGCGGCCTCACCTCTCCGCCGACAAGCCTTATTGGAGTCTTTCTAACAAGCTCAATTATGCCCTCCAGCTTCAGTTTATATACGTCTTCAATGACTTCGATGTTTTTTTCCGGTATATTTTTTCTAAGAGACCGGCAAAGTTCGTCTGTGTTGACATTTTCTAATTTCTTTTGAGTTTCTTTATGGATCTGTTTTAAAAATTCCGCTTCTGCCTGCACCAAAACAGCAAGAAACAGATCATTATACATTTTCTGAGGATTTTGGCTGTTATAAATATCCACAAAAGCTCGTATTCCGGCAGTAGAATTTTGAGATTTTACCAAGAAATCGTTGAGGTGTTCTTTCAATTTATATTCGTTCGCTATTTTTTCATCAATTATGAATTCCTGTGAATTTCTATTTTCCAGATCAAAAACAGGCCCGATATTCGGGTGCTGTTTTTGATAATTAAGCCAGCCATCTTTGAAATCTTGCAACAATTTCTCTTTTAATCTCAACTGATTTTTTTGAACAGCCTGCCATTCCCCCTTTTTCTGTAAATTGTATAAATTCTCTAATTCTTTTTGATTAATAATTTTCATTTGTGATTTTTATAAATTAAGCTTACAACGCATTTTCACTCGACACCCAGTGTCCTCAAGACACTGGGTGTCCAAAATCAAACGATATTAAAGTTCCTTAGCAATAAATTACAAAATTTCTGTGTTGATAATATTTTTCGCCTCATATAAATCTTTAATAGTATAATCAGCTAACCTTGATGCTGTCATTATATCAGCTCCTTGCGGTCTTTTTATCTTCATTGTTATAATTTCAGAAAATTTGCTTTTTATATTATCAACTTGACTTGTCTTATCATCTATAAAAAAAAATTTCTCCCCTTTGTGCTTTTCGAAAATAGGTTCTAGATCTTCAGCTTTATCTCTGCGAGTAATAATTATATTTCCAAAAAATCCCGCTATTTTTGAATTGTCAATTTTATTTTTTTGCGTTGCAGTCGTAGTAAACGAAAGAAGAATCAAATCATTTTTATGAAAACTTTTGGCAAAATCAAAAAAATCAGGATAAACAAAATCTTTTAAATCGTCTAATATTAAGCTTATTTCCTTTTTAGCTTTTATTTTATCAAATGGCTTAATTTCACCTAACAGATCAATTATTGTTTTTGGATCAAAATCCCCTACTTTTTCTTTGCATTTTTGATAAGCATGCCAAAATTGTTCCTCTTGAAAACCCAGACTACGGAAAACTGCAAGAGATTCTTGCATCAGCTGATGCGTATTAAAGATCGTATCATCAAAGTCCAGAACTATTTTCATTGTTTTATTCTTATTTTTTAATCACATTTTTCAATTCAATATAATACATTGCCGTGCTATGCATAACAATTTGACAATATAACAATTCAAACCATCATTAAACTCTTTGCGCGTAGTTACGGGATTGCTTCGTCGCTCCACTCCTCGCAATGACAGATTAATTTTTATTTACTATTTCTCACATAAATATCCTGCGTTGGATATGGAATTTGTACTCCTTCTTCATTGAACCTTCTATAAATTTCTTCGTTTATTTTTGTTTTAACGGCAAATTTTTCCCTAGGGCTATCAACCCAAGTGACGATAACAAATTCAAGCGCAAAATCTAAAAATTCCGTAAAATAAACTGATGGTGCTGGATTTTTTTCAACGCCTTCCGTATTTTCCGCAATATCAAGCAAGATCTTCTTAACTTTGTCTATATCTGACCCGTAAGCAACTCCTATTTTTATTTTCTCTTTAATCTTTGACGCTGGCTGGTTGTAATTTATAATTTTAGAATTTGCGATCTTGCTGTTCGGTAAAATAACCACAGTTTCGTCAAAAGTCTTAATTCTCGTAGATCTGATTCCTATTTCCAAAACATCTCCGATTTCTCCGCTTTCAAGCTGAACGCGATCGCCTACTTTAAAAGGCTTGTCAAAATAAATTGAAATTCCACCGAACAAATGAGAAAGAGTATCTTGCGCGGCAAAAGCAATTACGAAACCCATAATTCCAGCCGATGCCAACAGAGGCGTAATGTCAATATTCCACATTTTAAGCAAAAACATTATACCGGCAAAAAATATAATTATGTTGCTCAACTTCTGAAAAAGCGGCATTAACTCGTCATCCAAAGTAGATTTTGTTTTTTCCGCGAATTTGAATCCAATTCCCAAAATCACAACATTAACAAGCTTTGCAATCGCATAAATCCAAATTATTAATACTACTGATTTCATCACTCTGGAAAAATCATCAGAATATTTTGCTAATATACCGATATAATTAAAAGACTGATAAACACCAAGAAGAACAACGGAATAAAATATGGGCATATTTAATATTTTCATTATTTTGTCATCTGTATTATTTTCAGTCTTTGCTGTGAGAACTTTAAACACTTTATTAAATAAAAAATTCGTGATTTGTGCCAAAACAAAAAAAACAACAAGAATAAGTATGGCGATAACATAAGATGCGATGGTTATTCCCGTATAAGCCCCAAGCATTTGATTTAATTGGCTAAAATAGTCAGTCATAAGTGTTTTTGTTAATTGTTATGGTTCTATTATAGCAGAGATATTTTATAATTAAAAGAGACTGGGGGACAGATAATAAAGATTATATTGTGGCATTACTTAAAAATCAACCAAACAAATTCCGCTCAGCTGGAGCCTCTCTTTTAGAGGGCTCTGGTAAAATAGAACTTTATATGTTTCCTCATGGCGGTCCTCTATAGAGAAATTGCAACTGGCCGTAAAAGAATTTTCTTAAGAAAATAAATCATGTTATTGCATTGTCAAATTATGTGCAAATTATGTGCTATTGTCAGATTGTTACATTTGATGTATTGTTTTATTGTTAATTTATAGTTCTAATACAAAGTACAAAAAATTTACTTAGAAACAAAAATAGACTGCATTGTCGCAAGGAGGACCGAACTTGAGAATAATAAAAAAAATATATTTTTTATTAGTATTAATATTAATAATAACAGTAGTAGTAAATGCTAGTGAAAGTATTAATGAAACTAATAAAACGGAACAAGATAAAAACGAACATGGAAGCGCGGAAAAGCCCGGGTTTGAGTCAGTATTTGCCATAGCTGGGATACTGGCAATATCGTATTTAGTTCTTAGAAACAGAGAATAAAAGAGGACATGGATAATATTCTATTTCCTCGTTTTTTTTAAAATAAAAACTGAGAGAGAATCTCAGTTAAGTTTTATGTTTTGCTTTCTATTGCCTTCCTTATTCTGGTTTTGATTCCTCTAACAAATTCTTTGTCTTTCCATCCAGCGCAACTCGTTATCGTGACTCCAACCATCTTTTCGCCACTCATAATTATTTTCACACCTAGCAAACCTTTGATGCCTCGGCATATTTTTTCGATTTCTTCCTTTACATTAGCTGCTAACACAACTGGCTTCTTGAGCCTAAGTTTCAATTGATTAGGATTTCCTCTTCTTTTTTTGATCCCATATTTTCCTAATTTAGGTTTAAGCTTAACTTCCATTTATTTTCCCTCCTTAATCTCCCCTAAAACTTACCGCATTTATGAATGTTTGTCAAAAGTTTAAGATTATTTTTTTATCCACATTCTAAATTCATAATTCCATATTCCAATAATACGATTGACCTAAACAAAATTTTAAAGTAAGCTTTAGAAAGGATGTGATGTTACAAAATATTACCTATAAATAAATCCTAAAAAGCTAATAAGCTTCAACCTAAAAAGCTAATAATAACACTATGGGATTTTCAGTTGGAATTGTGGGTTTGCCTAATGTGGGAAAATCAACACTATTCAAAGCGTTAACAAAAAAAGAAATTGATATTTCAAACTATCCATTTTGCACAATAGATCCAAATGTCGGGATTGTCAAAGTCCCTGATAAAAGACTGCAAAAGCTTGCCGGTTTTTCAAAAAGCAAGAAGATAATACCGACAGCGATTGAATTTGTTGACATTGCCGGACTTGTGAAAGACGCGCACAAAGGAGAAGGATTGGGGAATAAATTTCTGGCAAATATCAGAGAAGTTGATATGATAGTTCATATTGTCCGCGGTTTTGAAGATGGAAAGATAACCCATGTCAGCGAAAAAATAAATCCTGAAAGTGATTCAGAAACGATCAACATTGAATTAATTCTTTCCGACCTAGAAACAATTAATAAAAGTCTTTCAAAAATAGAAAAGGATGTCAAGGCGGGCAAGAAAGAAGCACTTGAACTTCAAAATATTCTTGAAAAATATAAACAAGCGCTTGAAGATGAAAAATTCGCCAATAGCGTTGAATTAGATAAAAATGAAAAAAAAGCGATTAAAGGACTTCAGCTTTTAACTAATAAACCTGTTTTCTATGTAGTAAATGTTAATGAAAATCAAAAGATAGATGAAAAGAAAATCTTGCCTAAAATTGATAACAAAATTTTCATTCCCATAAAATTTGAACTGGACTTATCAGAACTTTCTCCCGAAGAAGCTCAAGAATTCAAAGCTGAAACAGAATTGGATAAAAACATTTCCAGTTTAAGTGATTTGATCGTAAAATGCTATGACCTCTTGGGACTTATAACATTTCTCACGACAGGTGAAGATGAAACTCGCGCCTGGACCGTCAAAAAAGATTCAACCGCTCCGCAAGCTGGAAACGCGATTCACGGCGATTTTGAAGAAAAATTTATTCGCGCCTCTGTCATTAATTGGCAAAAATTATTAAACACCGGCTCATGGCAAAATGCAATTGAAAAAGGACTCCTCCGAACTGAGGGCAAAGAATATATTGTTCAGGATGGGGACGTTGTAGAGTTTAAGATTTAATTGTATTGTTGTATTATTGGATTGTTGTAAAATGTCATTCTGAATTTATTTCAGAATCTTCTGTCTGTTACATCTAATTTTGTGAAATAAATTAAGACAAAACCTAACACACAAAAGATCATGAAACAAGTTTAGGATGACAGCAGACAAACCAAGTATGACAAAAATATTTTATTCATAGAAAAACGAGTTGTGTAAAATATTGTTAAATTTAAAACTATGAAAAAATCTGTTAAAATCACAAAAGATGGGAAAAATATTATTTTTGAAAATTGTACTATTTACGGCGGAGTTGAAAACGCTGGCAAAAATAATAAATTCAAAAGTACAATTATTGGACTTGAGCAAAAAATTAAAGCTAATCCAATAAAAACAATTATAATCGGAGTTATAATTATTGTTCTTGGATTAGCAATTGAATATTATTTTTTCCAATAAAATTTAAATGCTATATGTTCAAAAAAAACATTTTAATGATTTACTAAATATTTTTTTAAGAAATTTCATGGCTATTAAAATGTTTAAATGATCCCGCTCTTGCCAAAAACAAAACCCTGTGATAAAGTATAAACACAAAAGATATATGGCACAGAAAAAAACTTTCTGCGCCCAAAGGTCCATATATGTCTACTTTTTTTGTGTCAAATTACACAAATTATTTAATTGTCATTCTGGACAATGTCATGCTGAATCCATTCGGCTAGCACTCAAGACAAGCTTATTTCAGTATCAATTCAGAATGACAAACAATTTATCAATTTAACAATTTAATCAAATGAACAATTACGAACTACTTTATATTCTCCCTTCTAATATGACAGGCATAGAGATTAAATCTGCATTCTCGGATATAGAAAAAGAAATTTTAAAAATGGGAGGAAAGAAGCTTGAAACTTTGCTTGACCATCCTTTTTTGTCAAAAACTGAGATGTCAAAAGAAGAAGGCTCTGAAGAATTGAAAAATCTTCCAGTTGTAAAACGCAAATTGGCGTATGCCATAAAAAAGAATCGCTTTGGATTCTATTGTCTTTTCAGTTTCAGCAGTGAAGGAAATAAACTAAAAGAAATTGACAAATATCTTGAAATGAATAAAAACATTTTAAGACATTTTATACTTCAAGCTAATCCGATGAGCAAAGAAGAATTAGCTCTACTGCAAAAATTATTTGCCAGAAAAAAAGCCGAGCAAGAAAAAGAAAGTAAAAAAGAAGAAGCTAGGACAA
>JAGLOZ010000019.1 GCA_023137595.1 Minisyncoccota bacterium
AGTACAGTGATTTTTCCAGAAAATATAGAGGAATATGAAAACCTTCCAGATGGAAGCGGGAGGGCAATAAAACTTCAAAAAGGAGTGTTTAACACTCTTCAGGACGCTAGTGTCGGTATAGTCTTTATCGATAACAGCGAATATACTGTTACTTTAGAAGTGTTCAGTATTTAATCTTTCCCCTTTTTCTTTTTTTCAACTTCATCTTTTTTAAAAGGTGGGTTTGAAAAAACTTCTGATATACATATTATCAGACGCGAACTTCGCGGGAACGGATTTGTGATCCGTTTCTGATGTTTTGAAAATAAGCGAAATTGTATTATAAATCTTTTCTTTATAAAAACGAAAAATGAAATTTCAAAACAAAAGAAAACTGTTTACAAAACAGTTCTTGCAAAAAACTTCTGAGTTCAAAGAAATTCGGGCGCGAAATCACGAAAGGATCCACGCAGAGCATGGAGTCGGCGATGAATATTTAAAACAAAAGTAATTATGCTTAAATTCTGGAAAATTAATTTTTGTTAATTATATTCCAAATATTGTATATTTTGGAGTTTTAGGAGTTAAAATAGAAAGAAGATAATTATTTTTTAAAAAAGGCGGCTGAATTTGTCTTAATCAGGTCTAAAAATAGCGTTTTTCGTTTATAATAATTATAAAAAAAACGAAAAATCTCTCTCCTCAATGCTAGATTTAGATTTGTATCACTTATGACATTCGGCCGTCCTTTTTGGAATGTTTAAATTAAATTGTTATATTGCTACATTGTTGTATTGTTTTTGAGCTTCGCTTTATGTTTTTGTGCAAATTGGGTTAAATAATGTATTTTTACATTGAGTATAAAGTTTTGTTAAAATGTTTATATGCTAAAATGTTAGTATGTTTATATGATCTATCATTGACTTATTCAAGCGTAAAAGCTATTATAGAAGTAGATTTATAGTAGCTTTTTTGTTTTATTCTTAACAAATCTTAATAATGACAGATGTAATAAATTTTATAAATCAAAATCAACAAACAGTTATAATTTTAATAAGCGTTGTTTTATTTGTTTTTTTTATATGGAATGTTTATCTTAGCTATAATTTAAGAAAAATTAAAAAAAGAACGCGCAGTTTTTTTGCAAGTAGCGAGGCAAAGGACTTGGAAGAAATTATATATAAACAAATTAAAAAGACAAACGAAGTTGACGCGGAGAACAAAAAACTGAACGAAGACAATGAGAGAATAAAGGAAAATGCATCTAAATGCATTCAAAAAGTGGGAGTTGTTAGGTTTAATCCTTTTGGTGATGTAGGCGGGAACCAGAGTTTTGCGATTGCTCTTCTTGACAAATATCTTAACGGTGTTATCATATTAAGTCTTTATTCTAGAGATGACGTAAAGGTTTATTCAAAACAAGTCATAGAGGGAAAGTCCGAATATACGCTTAGTAAAGAAGAAGAAGAGGCTATAAAGATAGCGGATGATAGATAAATTGTTATATTGTTATAGCGAGAAGAGAAAATATTTTGATTAACTAAATTTGCACAGAATTATCTATGTGTAATTTTGGCTAATTAAGCCATGTTTAATTTAGGAGGTTGAATCCATTGAAGAAAATTATAACAGCAACTAAAGAAAGTGGTGGAGAGCAGATAGATGCAACGGCTTTGCTTAGAAGATTGGCAAATGAATTTTCTTTGTCTAAAAAAGACCTTGATTGTGTTATTACCAAAGCTCTGACTTCAAGAGAAATAGATCTGTTTGCGTCTTTGTTTCTTTGCTTGTCTTGTGAGAAATTGCAAATCCCACCAAACTCTCATGAGCTGTACGTTGGTAAAATTATGGATAGTGGATTTGAAATTTCGCTTGAAGATTTTTCTTCAGCAGTGAAAGAGTTGAAGGATCAAGAACTTTATCCGCTATTTTGCCAAGCATCAGCTGTTGATCTTTTTAGGACATACAGACCTTTTATTCAGAAAGAACTTGGTCTTGAAGAAGACGGACTGAGAAAAACCGAAGAGATTCTGTTAATGGTTGAAGAAAAGGAGGCATTGGGAGGAAGAAAGCGTCCTGTAAGCATAATCTTTGGTGCTTTGTATATAGCGCTGATTATTGTTGGAGACAGGAGAACACAAAGAGATCTCAGAAGTATAAGTGGTCTGCTTGAGGCCACAATTAGGGAAAACTATAAGTATCTAGTAGGAAAATTAGATCTAGAAATTTTACTTTAAAATTTTGGAGAGGTTGTCAAAAATTTCTCCTCCCTTTTTTCCAAGTCCGTTTTTAAAAAAGTGAGTTTGGAAAAATTTCTGATAAAATTTATCGGAAGTAACAGAGCAAGGCAACAGGTTTCGCGCAGGAGTATGGAGCCAGTTATACAACAATTTAGCAATATAAACTCAATAAAAATGACAAATCCAGAGGAAAACAAAAAAGAGGAGAAGGGCGTGCTTGAGATCTCTGAGAACATAATTGTGAAAGATCTGGCAGAAAAGATGGGTGTGAAAGCAACAGACCTTATTTCCGAACTTATCAAAAACAAAATTTTTGCCAATATAAACGAGGCTCTTGATTTTGAAACTGCTGAAATCGTTGCAGATTTTTTTGGATTTGAACTTAAAAAATCAGAATCAGTTGCTGAAAAAAGAAAACAACAGTTAAAAAAGAATGTTGGGCCAGGGGCAAAAAAAAGACCTCCTGTTGTTGTTGTAATGGGACATGTTGACCACGGAAAGACTACTTTGCTTGATAAAATCCTAAAAACTAATGTTGCTTCCGGAGAATCTGGAGGAATTACACAGAATGTAAGCGCATATCAGGTAAAAAAGAAAGGTGAAACTATAACTTTTATAGATACTCCCGGGCATGAAGCATTTCACTCTATGCGGGAAAGAGGAGCGTATATCACAGATCTGGCGGTTATCGTGATTGCGGCTGATGACGGCATCAAGCCTCAAACAAAGGAAGCTATAAAATTTGTCAAAGAGGCGGGAGTTCCCGTGCTAGTGGCAATTAATAAGATCGATAAGCCCGAAAAGAATATTGATAAGGTTAAAAAAGAGCTTGCTGAAATTGACCTTGTTCCTGAAGACTGGGGAGGAAAAACAGTTTGCATAAATATTTCCGCAAAAACGGGAGAAGGAATTGATGAATTGCTGGATATGATAATATTGACTTCGGATATGGAAGAGATAAAAGCTAATCCAAATTGTCCAGCGGAAGGATTTGTTATTGAATCACATTTAGACCCTCAGATTGGTCCGATGGCAGTGGTATTAATTCAAAATGGAACGTTGAAAGAAGGAGATTATGTTAGTGCAGGGCTTATTTGGGGAAGAATAAAAAGAATGGAAAATTTCAATGGAAAACGGGTCCATAAGGCCGTACCCTCAATGCCTGTTACTGTAATGGGGCTGAATGAAATTCCGAAAGTGGGCGCTTTTTTGATTGGAGAGACCAGTCGTCTGGTTGCTGAAGAAAGAGCAGCGGAATTTAATAAGATTCAACACAAAGGAGAAGCTGGAGATAGGGTGGTTAGCACGGCCAAGATAAAAGAGCTTGTCAAATCGCGCAAAATGAAAAAATTTAATATAATCTTGAAGGCGGACACAAAAGGATCATTGGAAGCTATAATTCAAATTTTGGAATCAATAGAATCGGAGGATGTTGCTGTTCAAATACTCAAAATGGGAGTCGGAAACATAACTGAAACTGATATAAAAATGGCGCATTCTTCAGGAGCGAAGATCATTGGTTTTAATGTTTCCATAAATTCCGCCATAGAAAAATTCGCGGAAAAAGAAAAAATAGAAGTTAGAATGTATAAAGTTATTTATGAGCTGGTAAATGAGATCAAAGAAGATCTTACTTCCATTCTTGAGCCAGAAATTGTCCGAACGGATTTAGGAATTTTGAAGGTGATTGCCATTTTCAAATCAGGAAAAAAGTCGGCAAAAAAAGTTGAGATGATAGTAGGCGCGAAAGTTGAAAGTGGAAAGATAGAAAAAGGATCTTTGCTTGAAATAACAAGAAGTGGAGAAAAAATAGGCGAAGGAACAGTTAAAGAACTTCAGGCAAATAAAAAAGTAGTGAGTGAAGTGAAAAAGGGAAATGACGCAGGCATAACTTTTGAAGGAAATATTATTATAGAAGATGGGGATGTATTGAATTCTTATAAAAACGAAGAAATAAAGAGGAAGATATAATATAAATTGTTAAATTGCTGTATTGTTAAATTGCTATGCATAAAGTGGCAATTTAACAGTTTGGCAATTTAATAATATAACAATTTAATTTATGACTCAAAGAATATTAAAAGTTAATGAACTCATTAAACAGGAAGTAGGAAAAATAATTTTGTCAGAAATAAATTTTCCAGCAGATATTATGGTAACTGTTATGAAAGTAGAAGTCTCTAAAGATCTCCGCTATGCGGATGTTTTTGTAAGCGTTCTTCCTTTTGAAAAAAAGGAAGAAGTCCAAAAAACTCTGAAAGAAAATATCTATTTTATACAAAAAATTCTTAATAAAAAACTTTTTATGAAGCCATTGCCGAGAATCAAGTTTAAAATTGACGATACTGGAGAACATGTAGGGAGGATTGATGAATTATTGAAGAAAAATGAATCATGAAATGTCATTGCGGGGAACCTGAGCGAATGCAGTGACAGTGAAATGTTGATATTCAAATTCCTTAGCAATTAATTTTTAATTTCTGATTAATATTCCAATTTAATGCAACAAGCAGTCAATCTAATAAGATCAAGCGAGGATATTTTAATTTTAACTCACAAAAATCCCGACGGGGATGCTGTCGGGTCTGTTTTAGGATTGGCTGACGCTCTTGAGAGTGTAGGAAAGAATGTTAAATGTTTTTCAAAAGATATTGTCCCGGATGTCTTTGATTTCTTGCCTAATATTTCAAAAATCAAAAATCAAACCGTTCCTGAGAAATATGATCTGGTTATTCTGTTGGATTGCGCTCTTTTTTCGAGAACGGGAATTGATAATATTAAGGACATCGCTTCTTCTTTTAATGATATTCTAATTATTGATCATCATCCAAAAAATCAAACGGAATGTGATCATTATGAAAAATGTATTTTTATCATAGACCCTAAAGTGTCTTCGTCGGCGGTTTTAGTATATGAACTTTTGAAAAATGCGGATATAGAAATTACAAAAAATATTGCTAATTGTCTTTTGACAGGAATTTTCACAGATACTGGCGGTTTCCAGCACAGCAATACAGATTCTCAATCTTTAGAAGCGGCGGCGGAATTTATGAAAAAAGGGTCTCGCGTAGATAAAATTACAAAAAACATATTTAACAGTAAAAGTATGGCCGCCATTAAACTTTGGGGGATAGCTTTAAGCAGAATTAAAACAGATGCAAAAACAGGTATGGCGGTGTCATATGTTAGTAAAAAAGACATAGAAGATTCTGGGGCGAAAGAAGAAGATCTGTCTGGACTTGTGAATGTTATAAACACGGTCAGTGACGCGAAGTTCTCTTTACTTTTAACAGAATTTGAAAATCGCAAAATAAAAGGAAGTCTTAGGAGTGAGGAATATAAGGGTATTGATGTTTCAAGAATCGCGAGAAGTCTGGGTGGCGGAGGGCACAAACTGGCTTCTGGATTTGAATTCGACGGAGACTTGCAAAATAATGTAGCAAAAATAAGTGAAATGATTTTGAAGGCGAATAGAAAATGAAATGAGATTTCGCAACTATTTTATTGAGAATTTTAATATTTGCTGTTATAACTCCCCCTGATAAGGGGGTTGGGGGGTTTGAAAACAGGCAGGTTGTGATTATTAAGAAAAATCAGAAAGACGCTTCAATTTTTTAGCTTTGATTTGTCACTCTACGATTCTTCTTAACCCCCGACCCTCTTGTCGGGGGGGGGCAATTGTATAGCGCTTTGCGTATGTGTTCGCAGGACCTAATTTGTTAAAAGAAAAAAATGAATAATGAAGGCAAATTAGTTTTTTGTGTTTTATCCAACCGTCTTCAAGAGAGCGAAGAATAACGTTCAATTCCTAAATAAATCAACTAATAAAAATCAATGAACGGTATTTTAAGAGATTTTATAGAAATAGCAACATGCACTGCGATTACGCTTGGCGTTATATTCTCCTATTTCCAAATCAGAAAAATATCCAAATCAATTGAAACGGGACAGCAAGCGAACACGATTAATGTTTTGAATTCCTTCACGAAAGAATATGATGAAATTATGATTAAAGCATTAGAATGTGATGATTCCAAAAAAGTGATTTCGTGGTATTTCAGATATTGGAATTTAATGACCAATGAATTTTTGTTTTTCAGCAAAGGTCTTCTTGATTCGTATGTCTTTGAGTTTTGGATTTTCAAACTGTGCTTATATTATAAAGAAAAGCCTTCTGGAATTCCTTACAAAAGAATAAACACTTACAAAAAAAGCCATTTAAGGTATATAGAAAATCACAATGGCAACTATCCGAAATCAGACGGTTTTTTCAGGGAGCTTATGAAAATTTCCGACGAAGAAAAAAGCAAAACGGAAATGAGAAATCGGGTTCATAAACTTGTTAAAAAATATAGAAAAATAAATTGTCACGGATGAAATTTGGCGCGCACATTTCAATTGCGGGAGGGATTGAGAAGGCTCCGGAAAAGGCTCATAAAATTGGTTGTGAGTGTTTTCAGATGTTTTCCAGGTCTCCGCAGGGAGGAAGAGCGAAAGAAATTACAGAGAGTGTTGTAAATAATTTCAAAAAAGAGTGTCAAAAATATAATTTAGAGAATTATTATATTCATACGCCATACTATATAAATTTAGCTTCAGCGAACAATAGGATTTATTATGGTTCCATTTCAGCGATCAAAAAAGAATTAGAAACAGCGGATCTATTAGGAGCGAAAGCGGTTGTAACTCATTTAGGAAGCGCGAAAGAATTGGAAGAAAAAGAGGCGCGAGAGAAGTTGGTTGAAGGGTTGGTGAAAGTATTTAACCCCTCCAACTCCCCCGTTCGGTTATCGCTCAGGGCAGGCTCTTATCAGGGGGGAGTAAAATTGCTTTTGGAAATTACTGCTGGGTCTGGAAAAATTATGGGCGACAATTTTGAAGAAATTGCCTACTTTATCAAAGAAGCGGAAAAAGAAATTCCCAAAAATAGTTTAGGCGTCTGTTTTGACACTGCCCATGCTTTTGCTTCTGGTTATGATCTCCGAAACAAAAAAACAGTCAAAAAAACTTTTGCTGATTTTGACAAAATAATCGGATTAGAGAGATTAAAACTCATTCATTGTAATGATTCTAAAGTTGATTTAGGTTCGCATATTGATCGGCATGAGAATATTGGTAATGGTAAAATAGGACTGGAAGGGTTTGAGGCGATTTTGAGCGAACCCCGATTGAAAGATTTGGATTTTATTTTGGAAACGCCGCCGAATAAAGACAAAAATGATTTGGAAGTTTTGAAAAAGTTGAGAAATAACATATAATTATAATATTGATCAATGAATAATAGTAAAAAATATTATAAAAATAAAAAGCCCCAAAGAATCGCTTCTCCGGGGTCATAAACTGACTATTCGCCAGTTATTCTATTTATTTTTTGGGGTTGATAATTAAAGGTATTGATTATCTGCCCCTCATAATCTAATGCTTCTTGCCCGCCTTTAATATATTTTATTATAGGCTTTCCATCCGGATTGTATCCTTCGAACGCAAGAATTAATGCTCTGTTGTTCTCTCTGTCAATGTATTCTAATATGTCGTATTTGTTCAACAACACGCTCTTCTTTAAGTGTTTTGTTGGACTCTCAATAGAAATGATATTTATTCCTATTGTTTCTTCTTCTATATCAGAGACATACACTATGCTATAAATAGCATTTACTTTTTCTACATTTTCCTTCTCGTTAGGATTATTAATCTTTTGATATTCTGATCCCGATACAAAACCTATAATTAATGCAATAGCTACAGCTATTATAAATACTGCAATCTTGTTATTCATCCTATAATCCTCCTTTGCTAAACACCGCTTTGGTGTAATCGAACCTTTGTATCAAAGACTCCATTTTTTCAAAAGCCGTGTTGTAGTATTGTCAAAAGACAACCTAACCACACATTATACACTATAATTTGGTATTTGTCAATAGACAGACATTAAAAATGGTAAAATGGGATTAGAAAGGTTTAAAAAAATCCTTAGAGAATATGATCCAAGGTTGCACAAAAAAGAACGGGAAATTGAAGGCAGTAAAAAAATACTTGATGCTATTGAAGAAACGAGAAAAAAGCTTAAAAATATATATGCTAAAAAAAATTCTGAAAAAGAATAAAAAAATAATATTAGCGTTAATTTCAATCCTTTCTGTGAGTATTGTCTGTGGGGCTGTTTTTGTTTTTCAAAAAAATGGACAGTCGGAGCAGAATAAAGAAAATAAAAGTTTGCTGGAAGATTTTAGTGAGGGTGGACTTAGAAGTGCGCAAAGCGGAAATGAAAGCAATAAAATAAAAAATTTAAAAAATTATAGTTCGCAAGCAGTTCTTGTTGATGAGATCATTGATGACAACAATAATGGCAACAGAAAAAAGAAAGAGCTGAGCATTACTCAAAGTTTAAACTTCTTTGCCAAAGTTGGAAATAATCTTGGGATTAAAAGAGAAAAGATCTTTCAGCCGGTTAATAAAGTAGTGGAATTCAGAGAAAGCATTAAAGTTCCTAAAATAATAAAAGTTCCGGGAGATTACAAATTAATTCAGCTGGCGATTGATAATGCTGACAAAGGAGATACGGTTGAGGTTTCCGCAGGAGAATATAAGGAGAACATAGTTATGAAAGAAGGAGTGAGCTTAGTCGGTTCTAATAAGTTGGTTGTTTTGGAGAAGAAAATTGAAGGAGAAGAAGAAATTAAAGAAGAATCTGAAGAAGAAACGGAGTCGGACTCTGAAAAAACGGAGTCGGACTCCTTTTCTTCTTCGGGACGAGTGATCGCAAATGAAACAATTATCAACGGCGGGGATTCGGGAAATGTTGTTTCGTTTAAAAACGGAATTACGAATAAAACTGAATTTTTCGGTTTTACAGTTAAGAATGCGGGAAAAAATTTAAGCGGAATTTTTATTGAAAATTCTTCGCCTTTGATATCTAATAATATTATCACGGATAATGAATATAATATCTATATCAAAGGAGACTCTTCTCCGTTAATTCAGAAAAATAGTTTGCGTTTTGGCGGGAAAGGAGTTCAAGCCTATAATTTTGAAGAACGGGAAAATTTTATACAGAGCGACAAGGCCAATGAAGATGAACAAAACGGTTTTTCTCATGAAGCTGGAGACAACGGTGAAAAAGCAGAAGAAGAAAAGGAGCCGGGCTCCAAAATTTCAAAGTCGGACTCCTTTCCCCCCGCTTCTGTTTTAAGCAGGCCGATTATAATTGATAACTTGATAACTGATAATAAAATTGGAATTGATCTATATCAAGCATCAGCTATAATTGATCATAATACTATCAGCTACAATAATCACTATAAAACTTATTGGGGACCGACATATGGAATTTATCTTAACAATTCTTCCGCGGAAATTTTAAATAATATTATAACAGACAGCGGAATATGCGATTTGTGCGCTGGCATGAACATAGATGAAAAAAGCAGCGGTGTTATGATAAGTTATAATAATATTTGGAATAATAAAAATAATTTTGTTTGTTTCGGTGAATGTGTTTTGGAGGATAATAATTTTTCCGAAGACCCAATGTTTGTTGATCCCGTAAATTGGAATTTTGAGCTTCAGGAAGAGTCGGGTTTAGTCGGGAAAACGGAAAACGGAAGTGATATTGGGGTAAGGTGGCAGTAGTCATATAAACATTTAAACATAGCTTAGAACTTTCTTGTTTTATCACTATCTTAAAAAGCATGTCATTCTGAGCTTGTTTCAGAATCTTTTTTCTATTATCATTTGATTGAACCTACAAAGCGCTAAATGTTTTTATTAAAACGAAAATACAATAATTGTAATATAATTTATAGTGATATAAAAACAAATTAAATCTAAGCTGAGATTCTAAATTTTATTGAATTAAATATAAATCAGACCCGGTATAACAAAGATTCTGAAACAAGTTCAGAATGACGATACAAAATACTAAATATGCTCATTATGTCTTTAGAAGAACTAAACAATCAAATCTTAAAATGTGAAAAATGCGCGCTTTGTAAGACGCGGACCAATGTTGTGCCTGGTGAAGGAAGTTTCAAGGCGGAAATTATGTTTATTGGTGAGGGCCCCGGGAAGAAGGAAGATGAGCTGGGAAGGCCGTTTGTCGGCGCAGCGGGAAAATTATTAGACAAGCTTATTGAATCAATCAAGCTATCGAGAGAAGATGTTTATATCGCCAATGTCGTAAAGTGCCGTCCTCCCAAAAATCGTGATCCCTTTCCGGAAGAAGTTGATTCTTGCAGAAAATGGCTTGATGAACAAATTGAAATCATTAGGCCTAAAATAATTATTTTGCTAGGAAGACACTCAATGGATCGGTTTTTGCCGAATCAAAAGATTTCTATTGATCACGGCAAGCCGAAAAGAAAAAACGGGCAGGTTTATTTTCCAATTTATCATCCCGCCGCCGCTTTGTATAGAAACGGACTATTTGAAGATTTGCAAAAAGATTTCAAAAAAATACCGAAAATTTTGGAAATTATAGGGAAAGGTAAAGCAATGGAAAATAAAAAAGGAGAAATGGAACAGGCTGATTTGGGAATATAAGTTTGTCTTGTGGTGTATAACGTATAACGTATAACATATTACGTAAAGCATGGGATGTTAGTTGAACAATTTTGTTACGCGTTATACGTTACATGTTTTGCGATTTCTGTTGACCCTCAACAAATTTTATGCTAACTTTAAGTATGTTTAAAGCTTAAAATAGTCTTAAACAGAAAATGGCCTGGTGACCGAGTGGTTAGGTAGCGGTCTGCAAAACCGCGTACATCGGTTCAAATCCGATCCAGGCCTCCAAACAACTTATAACAAGTGTTATTAGTTATAAGTTATTGGTTATTAGCTAGTCTGGTCCAGTGGTGAAACTGGTATACACGCGACACTTAAAATGTCGTGCCTAATCGGCGTGTGGGTTCGACTCCCACCTGGACCACAAATTAATTTTTATTTCATGCCATATCTTGCAGAATTTATAACTGTAGCGATTGTTCATTTTCTGGCAATAATGAGTCCAGGGCCAGATTTTGCTATGATCACTAGAAATAGTTTGGTATATTCTAAAAGTACTGGGATATATTCCAGTATCGGACTTGCGATCGGAATATTGCTCCATGTTTCATATTCGTTGATCGGAATCGGTTTTATTATTTCAAAATCTATTGTTTTATTTTCCATTATTAAGTTTCTAGGCGCTGCTTATCTTATATATATTGGATATAAATCTTTAAAAGCCAAGCCAAATAAAATTAATTCTGAAAAGTTGAAGGAAAGTATTGACCTAAAAAGGAACGAGGCTATAAAGATGGGATTTTTGACCAACGCCTTGAACCCGAAGGTTACGCTGTTCTTTTTAAGTTTATTCACTCAAATTATAAATCCTGAAACACCTTTTATAATCCAGGCTTTGTGTGGTATAGAAATGTCTTTTATGACTTTTGTCTGGTTTTCTTTTGTTGCAACGGTCTTGTCTTATAAGACAATAAAATCAAAATTTTCCTTGTTTCAGCATCATTTCGAAAAGATCTTCGGAGTAATTTTGATCGCACTGGGAATTAAGGTTGCAATGTCTAGCTCAAAGTAAATATTAATTTTGGTGTTTTTTAATTAAAGTATATTAAAAAATGAAAAAGGTATTTTTTTTATCATCTTCTCTTTTGGTCGGGTTGCTATTATTTATTTTAGCGATTCAGCAAGCAGGAATTGATAGTGTAGTAAAAACTATCTTATTTTTTCCTCCGTCGGCCATTTTGGCTGTTTTTTTGACTAATTTTTTTGCTATCTGCGTCATCGGCGCGTTGAGATGGAAAATAATTATAGAATCCCAAAATAGTCATAAAATGAGTTTTATAAAAGTTTTAAGGGCAAAGCTTGCCGGATTTGCTGTGAGTTATATTACACCTTCCGTTTTAGTTGGTGGAGAGCCGGTCCGGGCTTATATGATCAAAGAAGAAGCCGGGTGCGATTGGGAAAGATCATTTGCTTCAGTGATCATAGATCAGGCTATTTATTTTTTTACTATGTTTTTGTTTATGATGATGGGATTTTTGTTTCTAGTTGATCATTTTTCTCTTCCAGTAAGCGTTTTTTATGGATTTGGAATTATAATTTTTGCAACTTTTCTTATTTTTTATCTTTTTTATTTCAAATTAATAAACAAAAGCTCTGATGGACATGGATTTTTTCTGTTTATCATAAAAACAATCAGATTAGATAAAATTAAATTTATTGAGAAGAAAAAAGAAAATATAGAAAGAATTGAAAAAATAATAGCTAAGTTCTTTAAAAAGGAAAGAAAGTCTTTTTTAAAAGCATTTGTATTAGCGATTGTAGAAGTTTCACTGTATTTAATTACAATATGGATAATTGTTCTATATTTAGATAGAACAATTGATTTTGCTTATTCCGCGGCTATATTTTTTATATTAACTCTAGCGAATTTTATTCCAATTCCAGGTTCTCTGGGAAGCTTTGAAGCTTCTTTAATTTTTATTTTTAATCTTTTAGACCTCGGGAAAAGCAACGGCTTCACTTTTAGTTTAATTTTTAGATCTGTTAATGTCGCGCTTGTTTTTATCGGATTTTTTTCTTTGATCTATTTTGAATTAAAAACAATATCTCATCATTTCAGCTTGGAGGCCCCGAAACCGCTTCTCCGAATGCATCGGTTTTTGGTGAGAGTATTTTGTAAAAAATAATGTTTAAAAATCCAAAATCCAAATTATTCCAAGTTATTCCAAATTAAGTTCAAGGCTCAAAATTAGAAAAAACTTGCGATTTTAAAGCATTTGATATTTGTCATTGATTTGAAATAATTTGGATTTGTTCAGCTGATTTTTATAAAAACAACTCCATTTCCAGATGGAGTTGTTTTTTTTGTTAGTTTTGTAATACTTGTTTTTATAATATTTCCATTTCAACTCTCTTAGCTCCAAAATTTATCGCTTCTTGTCTGGTGGGAAACCAAATATCAACCTTATAGTTGCTTTTCATTCTGTCTTCAACGGTGAATATTTTATCTCCATAAAGAGATGGAAATTTCACTTTTGTGCCAAACTTTAGGAAATTTGCGGCTATTGTTCCGTCGTGAACATGCGTCCCGTTTGCCGTGATAAATGGAGTAGAGTCACATTGGTCAACTGTTGAAGAGTACGCCGTTACTAGAACCATTTTTTTACTTTTTACTTTTATTTTTTCAACTTCTTTTATCTTATCGTTTTCTGTATTTTTCTCAATAGTCTTATTGGTCTCATTTTCAATCTGTACAGCCAAAATTTTGTCTTTTTGCTTGGGACCTTCTTTGCTTGGCGGCTTATTTTTTGATCTATCTTCTTGGCTAATGTAAATTGGACCTTCAAAAACAAGAGAATTTTTTTGGCTTATATCAGGCTTTGTGTCTTTGTTTGCTTTCACAATTGCAATATGCTGTGGAAACATAAGATGCATCATTATGCTTATTATAGCCAAAGTTGACACGATAGCAAGCGGAGGTTCTTCAGGATTTGTGCTAGTAGAAAATTTACGCATAAAATATTTTATCCAATTAAAAAATTCCTTAAAAGGAACTTTACACAAAAGTCTAGCATATTTATAGTATTGTGTCAATAGCCCGTACAAGCTTGTACAGGCTTTTTAGGTTTTCACTAACTTTGGCTCTAAGAAGCTAAGAAGCTACAACCTAAGAACCTAATTTGTCTATTGCAAAAATGTAAAATTATGCTATTGTATATAGATAATGC
The DNA here is from genome assembly GCA_023137595.1 of Minisyncoccota bacterium. Classification (GTDB taxonomy): domain Bacteria; phylum Patescibacteriota; class Minisyncoccia; order JAHIHE01; family JAGLIN01; genus JAGLOZ01. Next base: position 13,949 of record JAGLOZ010000019.1, read on the forward strand.
GGATGTAGTTCAGTGGCTAGAACGTCTCCTTGCCAAGGAGAAGGTCGCCGGTTCGACTCCGGTCATCCGCTCAAAATTATAAAAACACTAGCATGGCTAGTGTTTTTATGTGGAGAAATAAATAATAAGTTCATTGTGTAAAATATATAATGCTATTCTTTTTTTGTTATATGTTTATGCATTTTTAAGGTTAATATTATAGATATTATAATAAAAATAAAAAGAGAAATGAAAACAAGTCTAAATCCAAAATTTTGTGCTATATATCCGCCAATCATCGCGGTAGAAGCTGTGGCAAGTGTGACATAAGTATTATAAGAGCTCCATCCATATCCCTCTTTGCCTTTCTCAATAAATCTTGAAAAGATAGTCATCCATCCGGGATAACTAAGTCCGTGTCCTATGCCAAAAATAAACTGGATTAAGTAAATCTCCATTATGTTTCTTGCTCCTAAATAAAATAATGGCACTAAAGCTATTATTATAGAGCCTGTTAACATGGTATAAAATTCTCTTTTATTTCCGTTTTCTCTGTCTGTATATTTGCTTGTAGGAATTTGGATTATAGCTTTTGTCAGGACATATATTGTGACAGAAGTTCCTGCTGCCAATATTGATCCTCCTGAAATCTTGTCATTTATATATATTGCAAAAATAGGAGACAATAAGCCAAATCCTCCTAAAAAGAATATATCATATAAGGTCAGGTATTTTAGAACTTTATTCATTTTTGTTAGATTAATTTTAGTGAAATGGGCTAAATTAGATGTTTTTTTATAAAAAACAAATCCTGTCGAATTGCATATGATATGATTTAAAATAGTTGTATAACTCATTATAACACAAAAAACTCTCCAATTAGAGAGTTTTCTTTTTGTGCCGAGAGGCGGACTTGAACCGCCGACACAAGGATTTTCAGTCCTTTGCTCTACCAACTGAGCTACCTCGGCTGATTTAACCTATAACTCATAACTTACAACTTATAACAAATCAATTACTATTTTTGATGTGTTTTTTGAAGCCACCAAGTTGTCTAGAAATATTTTCGCATTTTAACAGTAATTTTTTAAATAATTCTTCTGATATAATTTTGTTATCTTTTAATACATCTAACCCTGCTAAAGTTTCGTTTATGGATCCTATTGCAATATCAAAATATCTGTTTAATTCCTTGTCGGAACTTTTTCCGCTTCCTTCGGCAATATTTAAAATTATAGAAAGGCAAGACCTTGTCAGCTGATTGCCAATTTCATATTTCAAATTTTGTGGTAACTTTGAAACAATTTTTATAACAATTTGAAAAAGTTCTTTAGAATCCTTATATACTTTCCATTTTAGAAACCTAAATTCTTCCATAATGTTATAAGTTATGGGTTATTAGTTTTAGGTTAATATTGTGGGCGCTGAGGGATTCGAACCCCCGACCCTCTCGGTGTAAATCCCGAGACCTCGGGACTCTATCCAACTGAGCCAAGCTATTGCATATCACAAATTCTTCTATAAAATCTTTTATTTTTTTGCTTTTTAAGGAACCTTTCTCTTATCATTGCGTCTGATCTACTGTCAAATGTTTCATAATAAACTAACTTCCATTCTCCATCATATTTTGAAGTATAATTTGAAACTCCCAAATTGTGTTCAGCCGTTCTTCTGTCTAAATTATTTGTTTGGCCAATATAAAATTTATCGTGCTTGGTATTATAGGCAATGTAAGTATAAAAATTCATAGTGGGCGCTGAGGGATTCGAACCCCCGACCCTCTCGGTGTAAACGAGATGCTCTAGCCAACTGAGCTAAGCGCCCAAAATAATCTATAACTGATAACAAATAACAAAGTTGTTATTGGTCATTAGTTGTAAGTTGTTAGTTAATATTTGTGCCGAGAGAGGGACTTGAACCCTCACGCCCAAAATGAGCACAGGCCCTCAACCTGCCGCGTATACCAATTCCGCCACCTCGGCGCGTTCTTAACTCATAACAAAATAGCTGACAGTTATTCTTTCTTTTCCTCTGCAGGTTCTTCTTTTTCTTCTTCTGCTTTTTTCTTCTCTTTTGCTTTTTCGTTTTTCTTCGTTTCAATGTCTTCCGTATTTTCTTCTTTTTCTTCCACTTTCTTCTTTTCTGTATTTTCTTCAACCTTTTCTTCTATTTCTTTATTTTCATTCTCTTTGATATCTTCTGTATTTTCTTCTTTCATTTCTTTCTCATTCTCTTTCATTTCTTCTTTGATTTTCTTTGTTTGTGGTTCGTTATCTTCTTCACTTGCCAACCTTCCTTTTGGTTTTGTCGCTTTTCCTACTCTATCTCTCATATAGTTAAGCTTTGCGCGTCTTGTCTTTGTGATTTTGATAATTTCTATTTTTTCTATAGTCGGGGTATTCAACGGAAAGATTTTCTCAACTCCTATGCCTCCGGAAATCTTACGCACTGTAATAGTCGCGCCTATTCCGGTTCCGCCTTTTTTTCCGATAACAAGGCCTTCAAAAACCTGAACTCTCTCCTTTGTTTCCATTTTTTTTCCAACACCTTTAGTCTCTACTATTTTTTGATATACCTTAATGACATGGCCAGGCTTTACATCGGGCAGATCTTTTCTTGTGTTGTTATGATTAAAATCTTGCAGTGTTATTGTCATATTTAGTGAATTATGAATTA
>JAGLOZ010000002.1 GCA_023137595.1 Minisyncoccota bacterium
CTGCGTTTTTCAGAGGTTCCTAAAACAAGTCAGTATAATAAAAAAAACCTTCCAAAAATTTAGGAAGGTAACCAATCAATATTACTATTTCTATTCACCAGGTTTGTAAATGTTTTTGACAAAACCGTCTTCCATCACCATGACACTGCCAGGCGTCATCATTATCTGCCAGAACCTTGCAGGTATTTTCCCTGCTGAAATTTCATAAAAATTCATTGGTTCATTATAACAATTCGACACCAATTGTAGCTGCACCGATATAACGCTCATAGCGTCTTGAAGATTAAACTCATTTACACCTTTATGATGTATGGAACTGCCTATGCCTTTTCGCATCTTCATAACTGGAGTGCTCATTATTCTATAGTCTCCGTTTCTTAATCCTGCTACGGCTTTACGTCCTTCGTCTATAAGTCCAACCATTCCGGCAGCCACAAAAGGAAAACCGATTAATACTGATAACCCAAAGATTAAAAGCATTATCCCTTCCTCTTTTATGTAAAAGTATGTTAGCCCGGCAATAACGGGCATCAGATAACCTAGTAAAATCTTAGTATGGCTTTCCATCTTTTATTTTCCTCCTCCAAATCATTTATTAGCAATTTTTATATGCTATTTCAAACATAATGCTAACAAAACACATCATAATTCATATAACAATAAACGTCAAGCTTAATTCAATAAAAAAGCACATTCAACGAATTGAATATGCATATTTTTCAACTTAAGTTATTTATATATTCCTCCACCAACCTTGGATAGTTTAATATTTCTTGAGCAACCTCTTCTGATATAAATTTATTTTTTATATAAATCTCAAGAATTTCCTCAAGAGTAAAAAGAAAATGAACTTCAATACCCAATTCATGTAATAATTCAACCCCTCCTTGTTGACGATCTACGAGAACAATACAGTCAATCACTGCAAGATCATTATCTTTCAAAGGTTTAATTCCTTCAATTTTAGTATGACCTTTATTTACAACATCATCAATTGGAAGAACAACTTCTCCTTTGTCATATTTTCCAATAATATGAGGCAAGATTATTCTTTTGCCATCTGATTCCTCCTTTTCAAGAAAGACCAGATCATCACTTCGACCAGCCATCTTGGCGAAAACTTTTGCAAGAGGATCGCCCGCTTTTGGAAGCCCAACAATTCTGTCAAATTTAATTTCTCTTTCTTTAACAAGCTCATTGAACAGCCGTCCGATACAAGAAAGAATTTCATCGCTCAAATCCCTGAAATTAAAATACGAAGGCGAACCTGGAGCATCCAGATGCTCATCGTGAAACTTAAATTTAAATCCATGTTCACTTCCCGACTCCCTGAATTTTATATGCCCATTTTCAAAAAGCATTATTGCCAATTTTTCGTTATTCATTATAACATCCTTTATCACCAAGTATATCACCCTTTTTGTTTTGATAATTTTTAGAGATCGTTTTTATCCCCCATTTTTTTTAATTTGTTTAAAAATAGAAATTATTTATGCTGTCAAAATAAAAAAAGGTAGATAGCTCTACCTTTGAATCTAGCCAGTTATTGGCCAACCGTATTTTCTTTTGAGATTCCACTCTTTGGGATCTTCTAGATATTTTTTTATGCTTTCTGCCTCTTCTTCTGTTATATATCCATATTCTACTCCGACTTCCAAGTGAGTATCAATATCCGTGAGAGAATGGAGTCGAACATCCCATCTCTCAGCCAGATATTGTTCTCCTCCTTGTTTTCTGTCAAAGATTACAATTACATCATTAATTATCGCTCCTGCATTCCTTATATTTTGTATAAAAACTCCTTTTGATCCTCCATCAGTAATCAAATCTTCAACAAGAATACATACCTCTCCAGGTCTAATTTTTCCTTCAATTCCCTGACCGGTTCCGTATTCTTTTACAACCTTTCTCGCGACCCCTACGCCTTTGAATAAATCATTAGCTATCCAAGTCGCAATCGCAATTCCTCTGGTTTCTCCGCCGATAAGTATATCAAATTCTTCCATAGCTCTTTGAATTTCGACTTGAGCAAAAGCACTCATTAGATTCATAATATCTGCCCAGGATGTAAGAGCGCCACCATCTATATAGATTGGAGATTTTGTATGATTTTTAATCGTCCACGGATCTTCGTTATCTACCAGGAAAACATCAGGTGTTACCCAAATTGCAAGAGAAACAGCTCTTCTCCCAATATTCGCAAACGGATTTTTGAACTCAACAGATCTTGATATTTTTTCAGCGAAATCTTGATTGATTTCTTCTAAAATTTCTGTACCAGAAACAAGATCATTTAAACGTTCAGAGAAAAACATAATTCCATAGGCCTGTTCATCGTTATGAAACTCATAAACATCCACATTCAATCCTGGAATACGTCTTCTTATTTCCGTGTTCATCTCTGTTATAACAGCTTTCATTTCCCTTTTTTGAAAGAATGTCAAATACAGCTTCTTATTAATAAGTCTCGTCATTTCCCATCACCTCTTTGTAAAAAATTTGCGGCTGAGATAAACTCAGCCAGTTTATTTCTATAATTTTCCCGCGCGTCTTCGTGCCTCATTCAGTTCATTGTTCGAAAATTCTGCTGATCGTGCTGATGCTTCTGCGTAATCATAGGGATCGCATTTGAAAGGACCTTTTAGATATGCACCAGAAATTCCTCGAGATGAATTAACAATTCCAAAGCCATCATTATTAACTCCGGCAACAGCTGCATCTGCCCCACCTCCTTGTCCAGCGCCATATCCAGGTATCAAAAACAAGACTTTTTCACCCAGAATTTGACGCATAATACCGGCATCTTCGGGATATGTTGCTCCCATTACAACACCAATATTACTATAACCAAATTCACCTTCCGTTCCCTTTCCCCAGCTAAGAGCGAGTTTAGCAAGACCTTGCCAGACTGTAGTTCCGTCAGAGAGTTTCATCTGCTCAATTTCAGAATTTGGATCAAAGGATGTCTTATCAACAATAAAAATTCCTTTACCATATTCTTTTATTACTTTTACAAATTCACTTATACAGGAAGATCCAATATAGCCATGAACCGTCATTGCGTCTAAATTGAAAGATGGAACTTTTACAACCTTTCTTATATTTCCGTCCCACTTTTCTACCAGTCCAAGGTGGCCTTCTGCGTATGCCTTGGCTGTTGCTCCTCCGTCGCCACGTTTAGCGTCTTCAATGACGATAAAACCAACTTCCTCGCATATCCTTTTGGTTTCTTCAAATGCCCAAACGCCCCATGCACCATACTTTTCATAAAAAGCCATCTGTGGTTTTGCAAAAGTTGCAAACGGGACTGAAGACTTTGCTATTGCGGTATTAAAAATAACAATAGCTCTGGCAATTGGCTCAAATCCTGTTTTGTTTTTTGCCTGTTCCCAGCCTTCTTGAAGTATATGCTCTGGTATGTGTTTTAATTGAGGATCAAGTCCTACACACAAAACACTGCCTTTTTCTCTTATATGTTTTATTGCTTTATCTGAAAATGTTTTCATTCATCTTCACCTTCCGTTTATTTATTCTATTTCAAGAGAATCCGTCTCTTGTCGTTCAAATCCCATAAGCCGCATTAAATTTACATCCAGTACATTTTTGGGATATTTCCACTTTTCTTTTCTGAACCGATTCCTGTAATTCATCTATCTTCACGGGACTTATTCCGTTACCGCAAGAACCATCGCCACAACAATCTTCACAACCTCCAGTTTTTTTTCCTTCACACATTTATTTATCACCTCCTTTGAATTTTCAAAGATCAAACACTTCGGATTCCCTCCAATTTATTCAATCTCTCTTAAATAAAAAATAACAGCATAAGCTGGTATTGTCAACAGCAATAATAATAACGTGCGGTCTGACTCCTGACATAATATATTTATGTAGTATAATTTTAAGTTCACAATAGATTTGAAAACATTTTAAAAAAGGAGGAGTCATAATTAGATCATTTGAAAGAATAAAAAAGTTCCTTAAAAAAATAGAAACACCCGCTATAATAATCCTATTTATAATATTAGTTTTTACAAAAGAGGCAAATGTTCTTCGCCATAATTTGTTACAACTAGTCTATATATTTATGATTATTATTGTTGCGAGTTATGCACATGAGATAGGACATTATTTGGTTATGAAATATTACTATCCAAACGCGGGTTCTATTCGTTTTGTTTGGGATAGAATATTCCTTATACCTGTTCCGCGAAAAGTTATATCGAAAGATTTGAATGGCGATATTACAATAATAAGAGCGCTTGTAGCTTTTTTCTCGGGACCAATTGCAGGTCTCATTGTGATAACTGTATTATCCTATCTTCTATTGGATGCATATTTATTCATAGTTCCTCTTTCGCTAGGGCTGCATAGCTCAAAAGGAGACTTTGAAAAAATATATATCACAGCCAAAGAAGGATTGGAAGAGAAAAAATCAAACCAAGAGACATAGTCTCTTTTTTTTCGCAATAAATATTTTATGTCAAAACAAAACTCCTTTACTATACCTTGTAATGTCAATTCTATATTTTTTCAAATACAAAAACACTCCTTTCCTGAACATTTATCATTCAATTCCAGCAATTTCAAACAAAATAAAACACAGAATAAATTCTGTGTTTAATTTTATTTGCAGGAGCTGAAGGAATCGAACCTACACTATCGGTTTTGGAGACCGACGTTCTACCGTTAAACTAAGCTCCCATAGGTCTTTGTTTTACTCAACATAAACGCAAAGTTAATCTATCCCAGGCCTAACCCAGTCACGGAAATGTAAAATTAAAACAAATCCAAACTATTCCAAAGCTCAAATTATTCCAAACCAAGCTCAAATCACAAAGTCTTTAAAAATGTAATTTAAAAACATTTGAAATTTAGATTTAATTTGGAATAATTTGGCATAATTTGAATTTTGGACTTATTAACCTTAATTTTTCTAAACAAACTAGCCTTGCTGCGCGTATATTTCCCATTACATACTGACAAATAAAGTAAATTTACTTCCCTTTCATTTCCTTATGCTTAGTATGTTTCTTACAAAAACGACAGTGCTTATTCAGTTCAATTTTTTCTTTTTTTGTTTTTTTATTCTTTGTAGAGTAATAGTTAATTCGTTCACACTCTTTACATTGCATTTTTATCAGACTATCTTGTGACATAGTATATCAAATTAAAAGTTAAAAACAGCATAGATAACAATATCTATATTATACTGTAACACAAATAAAATAATTTATCAAGAGCTGTTGTTCTAAACTACAAAGACGCGATTAATCGCGTCTTTACTCGTTTACATTACGAAAAATTACAACTTCACATCAATAGCTCCGCTTCCGCCTTCGTTTATTTTGGCTTCACAATATTCCAAATTTTCTTCGATTAAAATAGATCGGACATATCTATTCAAAACACCTTGATTGTTTTCAGAATGGATTCCCTTCCCTGTAATAATTCTTATTTTGTTATATCCCTTGCTATTTGCTTCACTTAAAAAATCAAATATTTCTTCTCTTGATTCTTCTTTCGTAAGTCCATGAAGATCTAACTCAGCTTGAATGGTCTGTGGATATTTATTCTTTTTTTCTTTTTTACTATTCATTTGCCTATAGATCAGACTCAATCTTTTCCCATGGAAGATTTGCTTTCCCAAAGTGGCCATAACAAGAAGTTTGACTGTAGATCGGACTTAATAGATTCAATCTTTCAACAATAGCTCTTGGTTGAAAATCAAATTTTTCATTAATGATTTTGGCAAGACTTTTTCCATTTTCATCTAAAGCCTCAACCATAAGCGGCTTGGCCCTGCCTATAGCATAAGCAACCGACACAAGACACTCTTTTGCAAGCTTGTTAGCAACGATATTTTTAGCTACAAAGCGCGCCATATAAGCTGCAGATCTGTCAACTTTACTTGGATCTTTTCCAGAAAATGCTCCACCGCCATGAGGAGCAAGTCCTCCATAAGTATCAACCATAATTTTTCTTCCCGTTAGACCAGTATCAGCTTCAAAACCACCTTGCACAAATTTTCCGGTTGGATTGACTAAGATTTCTATATTATCTAATTCATCGCCGACTAAATCGCTTATTAATTTTTCAACAAGAGCTTGGCGAATTTCTTCTTGAGAAATGTTTTCATTATGCTGAGTGCTTATTAAAACAGACTTTATACTACCATCTTCAATTGTTACCTGTGATTTTCCATCAGGGCCTAGCCATGATATTTTCCCGCTCTTTCTTAATTCCTCCAATCCTTCTGCCAATTTGTGAGCCAAAACAAGTCCTTTTGGCAAAAATTCGTCGGTTTCATCAGTGGCAAATCCATACATGATCCCTTGATCTCCCGCTCCCCCGGTATCCACGCCCTGAGCAATGTCAGGAGATTGACAGGCAATGTTGCAATTAACTTCTAAATCATCCTTATATCCAATATCGCGATAAACTTCTCTTGCTATATTTTCAAAATCAACTTCGGAATTAGTAGTAACCTCTCCACCGATCGCCAAATGGCCATGACCGCCAAAATTTTCTACCGCGACACGACTTTTGGGATCATTTTTCAAACATTCGTCAAGAATTGCATCTGAAATTTGATCACAAACCTTGTCCGGATGTCCGGAAGTTACGCTCTCTACTGTATAAATTTTTGTCTTATCAAACATAGTGATAAATATTAACAAATAAAAATACTCTTCCGAGAAATCAAAGAGTTACGGCCCGTAAATAAATAACCTCCACAATTTCACCTCAGCTTCACACCATCTTGGTTTGAAAAAACTTTCAATATATAGCAATATCTTTCAATTTTTTTCAAAGCAATCTGGGATAAATCTGAGCGAACTCGAGAATATTGTTTATTTACGGAACCTTAGAAAAATAAAAATCGACCTTTTATCTTTTCCTCTCGGTCAACTGGTTTAGCACCTTCCTTAAGCTGTCACGCTTAGGGGGTTGCCGACGGATTAATAAGCCAGCGCTCTATCCGTACTCTTGATAAACACTTATTTAATTGTAATTATATTATATCAAAATATAAAAATTGGTCAACAAGATTGAATTCATTGCAAGATAGGACTCCACAATATTAACTTTCATAAATTTCCACTATTACAGAGACACAATTAATAGCATCTCTATATTTGCAAAAAATATTTAAACAAGCTATTCCCTGACTCTTTCTTCCAGTGTATAAAAAATATCAGATTTACCATTTTTTCTTTCTGTAATTTGAATTGTCAAATCCAAATTACCTTTTTCCAGAACAAGAATACCTTCTTCTTCTTTGGTTCGTATTTCCCATTCACCTCTGTTCTTTCTTTTAAGATAATATTCTTTGACAGTTTGCGGAGAGTCAAAAGTGTTAAATGTCCAATGCTTTGAATCGCTTTTTGAAACTGAAGGTAGCCACATCGAAACAAAGGCACCCTCATATGGCTTTATGTGTAAAGAAAGCTCGTTTGGAACGCGATACTCTCGCCACAGAACATAGCTCACAGCTATAAGCAAAAACAGACACGGAAAGAAAAGTGCTTGCGCTTGACGACGACTGAAAAAGAGAAATTCATCTTTAGAAGAAAATCCCAAATAATGAGTCAAAACCGCGCATGCCAAGACAATTACAAACAAAACAATTGTGGTTGTGCTAAAAATCATAAAATATTTTTTATCCGGACCTTGCTAATTTTACTGTTAATTTCAGCTAAACTGCTTTCTAGAATTGGGTTTTAAAGAAATATCAACAGAGTCTATTTGAATTATCCTATTAAAATACTTCCGATTATTTTTTGCGACAAACTGCCCAAAAAGCACCCATTTAGTACAAAAATTTGACAAAAATTAATTGAGATGTTAGAGTTGAATTAGCAGTTTAGTGTAAATATCAAAAGATATTTATGCAAGCAAGTGGGAACGAAATAAAATTTCATCACGACTTCCAAAAACCTCCTACAAAAAACCCACTTGCGCTTTTTACTTTTCATTGCCGCTTGAAGCGGTTTTTTTGGTGTAAATTCCCTAATTTTCACAAACACCATCAGCCCATAATCCTCTCTTTGCTTCTCTTGCCTCTTTTTCTGCTTGTTTGAATTCACTTTGATACTTATACGGCAAATCAAAAGTATACTCATAGGCATAACCTTCATTGATCATCATCTTATTGAAATTTATCCCGTCCTCCAAAAAAATATATTTCAACAATCGTCCATATTTATCCCTTTCACCAACAAGATCGTCCACCTCTAATCTAACTCTTTTACCACTTAATATTTCTTTAGCTCTATTAGATGCTTCTATTCCAAAACATTCTACTGGCCTACGAGGATCTACTACCTCTGGAGTATTAATTCCTATCAGTCGTACAGTTTCATTTTTACCGTCTATCTTAATAATTACAGTATCGCCATCTATTACTCTGACAACCCCAAATAATGCATCATCTCGAGAACTATGTAATTTTTCCTTATCAATTATGGGATTGTCTAAAAGAACACCCAAACAACAAATTAAACCAACAACAAACAAACTAACAGCAATAATTACGATATAGTTCTTATTCATAATTTTGTGTTAAATATTATTTTGCACCTTCCAAATAGATCTTGTCCTTATAATAAAATATATTTTCGCCAACTTTCCACACTTCTTCTAGATATTTTTCTAACTAATATTTAGATTATATCCAAAAACATAAAAATTTAAACATCAATTTAAATTTACAAATTTTTATCCATAGCCCTATAATACTCTTAAAAAGTATGCTCGTAAAGAGAAAGAGAAACAGGATTGACATGTCTAAAAATTCGTGATTTTGTTTTAGCAGTCCAAAACAAAATTATCGGAGGATAAAAACAGAATGACAGACTATATTATAGTTGTAAACATATTTACAATAGATAGCAACGACAACAGACTCTTTAAAGAGTCATCTGAGCATATAATCAAACATTGCGCCGATCCAAAACTCCTTGAAGCTTTAGAAGATCTAAAGAAAACGGCAATTGACAATTTTTGTAACAGAGACAAGAAATACAAAAAAACATGTTGCACTTCAAGTATTCATCAGATCATTAGAATACAAAATAATTCCACAACGATCTTTTAGCTCACTTGCAAGAAAAAACAAGTGAGCTTTTTTATTAAAAATTAAATCCTACAAACACAAAACTTGTCTATTTCAACAGACTGTTAGATAAATAAAAAACACCACAAAAACTAATTGCGATATTTCTTGTTGAGCCGTTGTGCGGATTCGAACCGCAGACCTATTCCCTACCAAGGAATTGCTCTACCAACTGAGCTACAACGGCAAAATTATATAACGCAAAACGTGTAACTTATAATGCAACTACTTTACTATATTGCATATTACATGTTACACGTTTTGCGTTACACGAACTTGAGCCGACTGTCAGATTCGAACTGACGACCTGCTGTTTACAAAACAGCTGCTCTACCACTGAGCTAAGTCGGCGCGCTAACTCACAACTAACAACTTATTACAAATAACCTTCCTAAATTTTATCATTAAATTGCTATGCTATGCATAATAATAGAACAATTTAGCAATACAACAATTTGTTTTATATTGAAAATTTAAGTGAGCTAAAGTAAAAATTCTATTTCCCTACAGTCCTTAATGCCTATTTTCTATTCTTTTTTTCTTCTTTTTCCTGAATGTCAACATCTTTTTTCATAATTTTCTTTTCCTCCTTTGCTTTCTTTTTATTTTCTTTTTTATCTTTCATTCTCTCCATCAAGTCAACGATCTTTTTTTTGGCTTTTGTATAGGTCGGATCTATTTTTGTAATTTGACGAAAACAGGAAATAGCATCTTTATAATTTTTTCTTCTTGAATATATAATTCCTAATTTCCAATATGCTTTTATGTCAATCGGGTTTTTTAGTATTATATTTATATATTCCTTTTCCTTGCCTTTCGCGTTTTCCTTTTTTGCGTATGCCTCTATTTCTTCTTTCGCATCTTTTTCAAATTTAGAAGCATCGTTCTCTTTCTCGCCGCTATCTGTTGACTCTACTATTTTATCATTATCCATATTTCCCAAGGCTTCGTTTTTCTGTAATTCATTTTCCACAATACCTGCTTCTTTTTGCAAAAATTCACTATCTTTTTCTTTTGCCTGACCTTCTTCAATTTTTTCTTTTACATCTTCATATTTATCAAAGCTATCAGTTTCTTCGCTTTTGTCAATTTCAATTTCTTCATGCTTTTCCCTTAATTTATCCAGAAGAGAAATAATTTTATTATCAATTTTTAAAAATCTAATTCTTGTCTTTCGCAAAATCTTTTCAAGCCAAACCCACATTAGGTTGATCTTTTTTTTATATTCTTCCTTGTTGATTCTTTTCTTGATCCTACTATACAAATAGAAAAACTTTTCTTTTTCTTCCTTGTCTTCTTCCTTGTGAAAAAAAAGATTCTCCTCATTTAAATTCCTTACCTTTGAAATGTTTCTGCCCAAAATAACAATAATAATTCCTGTTGAAATAATTATAATAATTTGAGGCATTAAGTCAAATGTCATATTTTTTATTTTTTATACTTTATATAGCGTTATCCTTCTTCAAGATGACATAACTTTATTTAGAGCCTTTTTAAAAAATGAAAGGCTAAAGCCTAAATTCCACTTTTCAAGCTAGCTCTTAAGCTTTTAATTCACTAATATGAACCTTTTTTTTATTTTTATTTTCAAATTCAACAGTAACCTTCTCCGCTAATACGTCTAATTCCGTAATTTTTACTTCTTTGCCTTCAATTGTAAACTTCTTTCCTATCTTTGGCATTTTTAATAAACTTTTTCTATATTGTTCAGATTCAAAACCCAAACAACACTTAAGCCTTCCACATAACCCAGAGAGCCTTTCGCTTCCTCTTTGCCCCATTTGTTGCACTTTAGCATCTTCTGTTATAACACTTTTTAAATTGCCTGAAAACTTTATACAACACAACTCCCTTCCACATACGCCAAACCCTCCTCTTCCTCTTGCCTCATCTCTGGAGCCAATTTGCTGTAATCTTATGGATCGTTGAAATTTTTTTGAAAGACTTTTTACCAGATCTCGAAAATCAACTCTTTTCTCGGCAATGAACGAAAAAATCACTCTTCCTCCGTCAAAACTAAAACGCGCATTAACAATTTTCATAGCCAATTTTTTCTCGTTAACCAAATTTCTGCAAATTTTAACCGCATCTTCGTTTTTTTTCTTATTTTTTTCTATTACCTCAAGATCAATTGAAGTTGCCTTTCTTGCTATATTTGGAACTTCCTCTTTGCTTTCAATGTCTATTTTTTCAACTACCCCGCTTTCTATTCCAGAATCAACATTAACGATAATAACATCTCCTACTTCAAGACTCCAACTCCCGGAATCAAACACAAGCGGATTCTCCCAAGGAAATATTTTTGCGCTTATTTTCATATTTATTTTGTTATATCTCAAATCTGACAATATTTTTCACTTTTATATTTTCTCCCAACTTCGCAATTTTTTCCGTTATCAATTGTTCAATAGTAAGATCGGTATCTTTTACGAATGACTGAGTCAACAAACAAACTTCATTAAAATATTTTTTTATTTTACCTTCAACTATTTTTTCCGCGATATCTTCCGGTTTATTTTCCTTTTTAACTTCTTCTTTCAATTCTTCTTTCTTGTTTTTCATTTCTTCAGGATCTATATCGCTGTAATCAATATACTTCGGACCAGTAGCCGCAACATGCATTGCAAGATCATGCGCAAATTCTCTAAACTCTTCATTTCTCGCGACAAAATCGGTTTCACAATTGATCTCAACCAAAACCCCGACTTTTCCATTACTGTGAATATATGATCCAATATATCCCTCTGCCATCCCTCTGCCACATTTTTTATCAGCCACCTTTGATCCGCTTTTTTGCATAATTTTTATTGCTCCTTCAATATCGCCGGAACTTTCTTCAAGCGCTTTTTTGCACTGCATCATGCTCGCGCCCGTGCGATCTCTTAAATTTTTTACATCTTGAGCTGCAATCATAATATTCGTATTAATATTTAAACTTCTAGGTTGAAAATTCTAATAAATTTAGAACTTATACTTTTGTTTTGTATATTAGCGGTTAGCCCCCAAACACGTAATTCCTAAAATTACTATTTTTTAGCTTCAATTATCATATCAGCGACAGCATTTGCCATTAATTTAATTGCTCCAACCGCATCATCATTAGAAGGAATTGGATAATTAACTAATGTAGGGTCAATATTGGTATCTGCAATAGCAACTATTGGAATTTTTTTTGAATTAGACTCGGTAACTGCCGTTAGGTCTTCTTTCGCATCAATAATAAAAACAGCTTCCGGAAGTTTTTTCATAATTTTAATACCGCCGAACTTTCGCTCAAGCCTGTTTATCTCTCTGTCTATTTCCAATCTTTCTTTTTTGTTATATTTCTTTTCCAGCTCCCCGCTTTCTTTTTCCAATACCATTTTTTCAAGTCTCTTTATGCTACTTGCAATTTTTTCGAAATTTGTGAATGTTCCGCCAAGCCACCTCTCTGTAACATAAGGCATACCGCACTTTTCTGCCGCTTCTTTTACAGTTTCTCTTGCTTGCTTCTTTGTGCCTACAAAAAGAATAACTCCGCCCTTAGATGATACATCTTTTATAAACTCAAGAGCCTCGTTTAATTTTACCATGGTCTTTCCTAAATCTATGATACTTATGCCGTTTCTTACCGTATAAACATATTGGCTCATTTTTGGATGCCTTTTGGATTTTTTATGACCGAAATGAACTCCTACTTTTAGCATATTCATCATGCTGATTTCTTCCTTTTTTTTACTTTCCATTATTTTTTACCTTTCTTTCCAACATATTGATTTAAACACAAAAAACACTTGCAATTTATATTTAAACAAAGTTATTCGCCTTTTTAATATGTCAGTTTTGTCAAAAATTTGACAAATTTAATAAATTAAAAATGTTAAGGACTTTTAATAACCTTAATACTAAAATAGTATATCATAAAAATAAAATATGGCAATAGGTATAGAATAATGAATGATAAATTATGGATTATGAATAGAAAGCTCCAAAAAACTAATAAATTCCTCTTTTATAATCCATTTTTTGCCTTAAATCATGGATTCTCTTCTCAGAAGAATGACAAAAATTGCATTTTAAGAGATTTCAACAATATCTTAGCAGTATAATATACACAGAGATACCACTGGAGCTTAGATTTACAATCTCCTGTGGATTATATGATTAATAATAACCTATTATCCAGAACGTGTTGGACTAATACAAAAATTTGCCAAAATTAAATATTTCTGCTACAATCTATTTGCGTTTATATAGACAGGTCAAATAACGGTTTTTTAATTTTATTTTTACTACAATAAACATGAAAAAGAAGATACATCCAAAATATAATGAATGTAATGTAAAATGCGTTTGTGGCAATATCTTTATAACAAAATCAACTTTAGCTGAAATAAATGTTGAAGTTTGTGGCTTTTGTCATCCTGTATACACGGGAAAACAAAAGATCGTAGATTCCACGGGAAGAGTAGAAAGATTTCAGAAAATGGTCAATAAAAAAGGATCAAAAACAGTAAGATCAAAAACAGAAAAAAGAGCTAAAAAATCCGAGAAAAAAATTGAGGCTAAAAGTAAGATCGAAGATACGAAAGAAAAAAGTGAAAAATAGCTTATTATATGATAAATACCCCGTTCTGGTTTATGTTCTGCTCAAAGTAGAATAAACCAAAGCGGGGTTATTTATAAAGTAGATTCATTGATACGGACGCAAAGCATGAATTGGAGTTCTTACGAAAGTAAGTAGGAGCGCAAGATTTTGCGTTCACTTACGAAAGTAAGTAGGAACGCAAGATTTTGCGTTCACACGTAAAATTAGCGAATTTCAAAAAAATTGTGACATTTCTTCCTGACTGAAGTTTACGCTGAATCCATTCGGCAAGCTCAGAACAAGCTTATTTCGGTATCAAGATTCCGTTGTATTCAAATTCTTACGCTTTAAATTATGAAAAACAAATTAGAAAAAATAAAAAAAGAATATGGAGAGATCACGGAAGAACTCAGCAAAACTGGTGTTGTTTCTGACGTAAGAAAATTCAAAAATTTAAATAAAAAGCAAAGTAAGCTTAAAGAAATTATAGATAAATATGAGCAATTTTTAATAATAGAAAAGACTATAAAAGAAAATAGCGAGATAATAAGAAAAGAAGAAGATCGGGAATTAGTGTCAATGGCCGCTGAAGAAAACGAGAAGATAGCAGAAAAAAAAGAAAAGCTAGAAAAAGAGATCCAACTTCTTATAATCCCAAAAGATCCAAAAGATGAAAAAGATGTCCTGATAGAGATCAGAGCCGGCGCGGGAGGAGACGAGGCCGGACTCTTTGCCTCTGAATTGTTCAGAATGTATGCAAAATTCGCTGAAAATAATAATTGGAAAACAATCATTTTAAGTTCAAACAGAACGCCGATTGGCGGATTTAAAGAAATTATTTTTGAAGTGAATGGACAAGATGTCTATTCAAAAATAAAATATGAAAGCGGAGTTCATCGAGTGCAAAGAGTGCCTGAAACTGAAAAACAGGGCCGCGTACACACTTCAACCGCGACTGTCGCGGTTTTGCCTCAAGCCGAAGAAACTGATATAAAAATTAGAAATGAGGACATCAGAATTGACATTTTTCGATCATCAGGTCCGGGCGGACAAAGCGTTAATACGACAGATTCTGCCGTCCGAATAACGCACATTCTAACCGGAGTAACCGTATCCTGCCAAGACGAAAAATCACAACTGAAGAACAAAAATAAGGCTATGCAAATTCTGCGCTCAAGACTTCTTGCTATTGAAGAAGAAAGAAAAGCAAAGGAAGAGTCTGGCGCAAGAAAGAGCCAGATTGGCACAGGGGACAGAAGTGAAAAAATTAGAACATATAATTTCCCGCAAGACAGGATTACCGATCACAGAATAAAAAAAAGCTGGCATGAAATTGAAAGCATCCTTGAAGGAGATCTGGATAATATAATCAGCTCTCTGCAACAAGCAGATCAGGAGAAAAAGAAAGAGAACGAATAAAAAATTAAAAAAACAAATGTTTTTACACGCTTGAAATGAGTGTTTTTTTATTCACAATTTAAGGGTTGACAGATCCCAGGAAGCATGCTAAGCTGTTATGTTGGCTTGGGAATGATCTTCGTCGCTTTATGTCCTGAAAATAATGAAAAGGGAAATAATAACGAAAGAAAAAAGCGAGGAAGGGTCTGTTAAGACGACATAAAAAATCCCGAAGGAAGATTTGCTCTCGCGAAAACGAGAAAACGATTCAATACCTCTACTTGAATCAAAAAAAGAGGTAACCTGAATTAACAAATCTTCCTTCTTCCAATTCTTCTGTTTCACTAAAAGCCAGCAGGCTGTTTTTTTGTGCGTAAATGCTTACAAATCTAAAAACGCCAGGTATTTTTATTAAACCCTGTTCCAATCCCTAAGAAGCTAAAACCTGCCTGTCGACAGGCAGGGCTACAACCTAAAAAGCTAATTTTACGAATTAATCCCAACGATCAGATATCCCGCGACTATTAAAAAAATCTGAATAATAAGAGTATTGAAAGCAAGAAAATAGGAAGCAAGTTTTTCTTTATTATACAGAATATAGCCAAGAACTGAATTAAATAAAATTAAAATTAATCCCACAAAAGAAATCAAATAAATTTTTTCATAATCACCCAGACAATCTACTCCAAAGATCAAATTATAATGCAAAATTATCGGATAATCGCTTTCTTTTTTATTTTGAAAAAAATAGATCCAAAGAGATATGTTTAAGAACAAGCTCAGGGCGGTCAAATTCACGATCAACCTATCTTTCCAAAATGAATTTGAAAAAAATATTTTAAATCCACTCAGCAAAAACTTCAGAAAAATAAAAATTCTTCTTATAATAACTTTTATCAACTTTTCTTTTTTTTCCGACATTGATTTTTGATTAGATTAATTTATTTTTCTAGCACATAATAGCAATTTATGATCCCATCGGAATATTTCATCATCTTCCTGACAAGGGAAGATTAGGGGATTTAAATACGAGCAGAATTGAAATTATAATGGAGAGTGAGAAGACTTTCTAAATTTTTTATTTAAAATTATAGTTCTGTGATATTTCAAACCCCTCTCAGCCTCTCCTCGTTCGGCTTCGCTCAGGACAAGCTCCTTTCAGAGAAGAAATTCACATTAAATTCCGGATCATACACGATTTAACCTATTTAATAATTAGAACTTTCTTGTTTTTGTCATTCTGAACTTGTTTCAGAATGACAGGTTTTTAAGAATAGTGAAATAGAGCGAAAAAAATTAAACTAGGGTTAAATTGCGCATGATCCGAAATTCCTTAGCATTAAATCAACAACACCGCAACATATCCCATAAAAGAAAAAAACGACATTAAGGGGAGAGCCGGGATTGCTCTTTTTTCTTTTTGGGTTACAAAAATTATATGATTAACAGCAAGCCCGACAACTGCTCCTAAAATTATAGCAATAGAAAATTTAATTCCATCGACATAAAAAGCGGAGGATGCAAAAAACAAAGGCAGGGCTATGTCCCCTGTTCCAAGAAAAATAAATTCACTTCTGTTCTCAGATCTAATGACGCTAAATTTGTTTTTCCATAAAGAAAAACTTTTTGGAATTATAAGCGCGAGCACAGCTCCCTTTTCCGCCATACCTTTAAAAAGTTTTACCATATGGCAAGTTTTATAAACGGCTATAATATCATAGACGGAAAGAAAAATTAATATAAAAATAGCAAAATTCGGCTTTACGCTAGCTCCCAGACTGGCAGCAATACCCGAAATTCCGATTATTATGATGATATTTTGCGTCCAAATTCTCGGATATATAAATCGAAAAATAACAAGCAAAATAGAAGCTAGAAACGCATAAATACTCGAAAGAAAGAGCCCAAAAGGACCTTGAGCGCCAAAAATTATCGCTCCGGCAAAAAGAAATTTAAACAAAAACTTGCCTTTGAGCTTTTTCAAAAACAGAATCATCAGCAAAGTAGCAATAAAAAACGAAAGAAGGAATTGGAATATATCAATTTCAGCCGGCTCATAAAAAGGTTTTAGACTTGAAGAATCAGGTTCTATCGCCGGGGCTGATTGTGAAGGAATATAAACAGATCTAACCGATTCCAAGGTGTAAGCAGCTTTTCCGGTTATCATGCTATTTACCACTAAGATGGACAATATCGCCGTCAATAAAAAAGCAATGACTATTTGAACCAAAAAATTCAGCTTTAAATCTCTTTTATTTTTCATTTTATTTTTTTCTAAAAATCAACCAGTTTTTTTCTTTGTTTTTTTCACTTCCAAATCCCCTTGTTTTTATAAGCGCGAATTCACCTTTTATTTTTTTGCCATTTAGCATAACAATAATTTCCTTTAATTCTCCCAAATCATTATATTTTTTGCTTATCAGCTCATAGCTGCCATTATCCCATATGATCACTTCTCCCGCCCCATAATTTCCTTCCTCTATTATTCCTTCAAAATCAATATAATTCATATCATGATCTTCAACCTGAATCGCCAACCGTTTTATTCCGATTCCGTCAGAAATATTTTTCGGCACAGCCCAAGATTTGAGAATATAGTTCTCGCTATCCCCTTCTTCTAACATTTCAAGTCTGAAATCATAATGAAGATGGCTTGCGTGGTGCTCCTGAATGACAAAACGGAGTTGTTTTCCTGAAGATTGAGTCAGCATATGTTTAGTATTCAGTGTTTAGCATTAAATATAATAAAACTACAAAAACGATTGACAAAAATGAATTTACTGTTTAGCATAAAGTAGCTTTTTAAAAAAATGCTAGAGGTGTAATATTGAGTTATATAAAAAATATTTTTGAACTAGAAACTGAAGAAAATAAATATTATGTGATAATTGGAATACCCTTTGAAGGGGTAGTAGATGAAGAAACAGCAATTGAAGAGACAGATCAAATAACAATCACATCAACTTTTGAAATAAAAGTTGAAAAGATAAATGAGCATCTTTTAAGAATAAGCTTTGACGAAAAAGAAAACGAAACAAAAATAAATATAATTTTCCATCCTGGATCAGAAAAAAGAGCAACAATAAAGAAGAAGAATAAGGGGATTGTCGGAATAGAAATAGAATAAACATCTACTGGGCAACGCTCCAGTCTTTTTTTATTCCAAAACAGCTTTGATCCTTCTTACGCCAGCGCTTGAAGATTGTTCTTTCTTTATTCTAAATTTTCCAAGCTCTGATGTGTTCTTGATGTGTGGACCACCGCAAATTTCTTTGCTGAAAATATCATCGTTTTTTCCAATGGTATAAACCTTCACCTTCTCTCCATATTTAGACTCAAACACTCCCATTGCGCCAATTTTTTTCGCTTCTTCCAAATTCATTTCCTCAAATGAAACCGGAAGCTTTTTTTGTATCTGCTCGCTCACCATTTCTTCAACTTTCTGTTTTTCTTCATCGGTCAATTTGTCGGCATGAGAATAATCAAATCTCAACCTTTCAGCAGTGATATTGCTCCCTTTTTGAAATACATGCTCGCCAAGAACTCTTCTTAATGATTCTAATAATAAATGCGCCGCCGTATGCAACCTTGTCGTTTCTTCACTCGCGTCCGCAAGCCCGCCCTTAAATTTCCCAGCTGAGGCTGTACGGGAGAGGGTTTGGTGTTTTTTGAACTCCTCGTTAAATTGTTTTTTAGTTTCTTCTAAATTAATCGGATTACTTTTTTCTTTTACTAATTCAATGGTCATTTCTAGCGGGAGTCCAAAAGTAGAAAAAAAATAAAAAACATCCTCGCCACTTATAAATATATCATCTATATTACTCAGTCCTGCTTCTAAATTTCTTTGCTTATATAAATTTATCATCTCCTCAAATTCCTTCAACCCTTTTTTTATTGTCTTTTCAAACTTCTCCTCTTCCTTTTTGATCTCATCTAAGATTTTATCTTTATTATTCTCCAATTCAGGATAAAATTCTTTATAAATCTCTATCACAGTTTCAGCTAGCGGAAATAAAAATCCATTTGGCATTTTCAACAAATTTCCATGCCTGATTGCGCGCCTTAACAATCTTCTCAAAATATATCCCCTATCTAAATTTGAAGGAAAAACTCCGTCTGAGATCATAAAGACTGAAGTTCTGATATGATCGGCAATAATTTTGATTGATTTTGTTTCCACATTGTCATTCTGAGCCGTAGGCGAAAGAATCCCGTCATCAGACTCCTTGCATGTAGTTACGGGATTGCTTCGGGCTTCGCCCTCGCAATGACAATGTGACAAAGTCTTGACTTGAGCTACGATTGGAGCCAGTACATCCGTTTCATAAACATTATCAAAGTCATTCAAAATAGCCAGAGTTCTCTCCATTCCCATCCCGGTATCAACGTTTTTTTGTCTTGATAAAACATATTTTCCTTCAGCCGTTTTATAATATTCCATAAATACATTATTCCAAATTTCAATATACCTTCCGCAATTGCATCCCGGTCTACAATTCTCAGCGTTAGGACAACTCTCAAAATTTACAGACTTTCCCAAGTCAATAAAAATCTCCGTATCAGGTCCGCACGGACCGGTCAATCCTGCCGGACCCCACCAATTATCCTCTTTTGGAAGAGGAAAGATCCTCGCATCTTCATTATTCTTTTTTTCTTTATCAAAAACTTCTGCGCTAACTCCAAGCTTTTCAAAACATTCTTGCCAGACCTTGACTGACTCTTTGTCGCGCGGAGCGTCAACATCTCCCTCAAAAACCGTAACCTTGATCTTTTCTGGATCAATTCCAAGCCATTTTTCATCCGTTAGAAACTCCCAGCTCCAACGAATTGAATCATCTTTGAAATAATCTCCCAAAGACCAATTTCCAAGCATCTCAAAAAAAGTATTATGAGTGCTGTCGCCAACATCATCAATATCCCCCGTCCTAACGCATTTTTGCACACTCACAAGCCTCTTTCCTTCGGAGTGCAATTCACCAAGCAAATATGGCACCAAAGGATGCATTCCGGCAGTCGTGAAAAGAACAGTCGGATCATTTTCCGGTACAAGCGAAGCCGAAGGAATCTCGCTATGTCCTCTTTCTTTAAAAAATTCAATATACTTTTTCCGCAATTCTTTGGAAGTGATCATTTAGTTAATTATTATTTAGTTATCAGTGACGAGCACCTTTTTCGGTGCTCGTCACCTGTTTTTATTATTATATCTCAAATAAATAAAAAAATAAAGGACTATGCCCTTATTTTTTTGATACTCAATATTAAACACTAAACACTCTCTACTGCTTTATCTTTCCTCGCTATGCTCCATTTCAAAAGCGGCGGAGTTACAAGAGTGGTAAGAATTACCATAATAACAATTGCGCCAAAAAGCGAATCATCTAAAACACCAAGTTCTTTTCCGATTCCGGCAAAAATAAGCCCCACTTCCCCCCTCGAGATCATTCCAATTCCAACTGTCAATTTACTTGCTCCTGGACATTTTACACCAAGTCCGCAAGCTTGTTTTCCAATAATAGAAACTGCTGTAATACCAAGAGCGATTATAATTATTTTTGGATCTAAAAATGCGTCTAATTTGACCTGAATTCCCATTAAAACAAAAAAGATAGGAACAAAAATGCAATAGAGAGGCTTTACTAAAACTTCTATGTGATGCTCTTTTTTGTTTTTAAAAGACACATCGTCTAAAACCAAACCTGCCGCAAAAGCGCCAACAATCGTCGCAAGACCCATTAGGTCTGCCATATAAGACATTACAAAAAGAAAAAGAAATGCTGTAACAATTTTCATGCCTTCTACTTTCATTCCTGAAACCCATTTACCGATAAGCGGAGCAGCTTTGAGTCCGATTAAAATTGAACCAATCAAAAACACAACCGAAGTTAAACTTATAGTTACAATTGATGTGGCGCTTACGGTGCCTGAAATGACGATCCCGCTTACAATTGAAAGGATGATAAGACCCAGAACATCATCAATAACCGCAGCTCCAAGAATGATTTTAGCTTCCGGAGTTCTCAGCTTATCAAGGTCTTTTAACACTCTTGCAGTTATTCCAACTGAAGTAGCAGTTAAAGTCGCGCCAATAAAAAGATGAGCATTAAATCCGGCTTCAGGAATTATCCAACTGCTTACATAATATCCCAACACCATTGGCACTACAACGCCTACTATAGCAACTAAAAATGATGAAATTCCCACTTTCATCATATCTTTTATATTTGATTCTAGCCCAACTTGAAAAAGAAGGATCATAACTCCAAGACGCGCCATAATGTCAATTGCCTCTGCTTCAACAAGATAACTAAAAGAAAAAGCGCCTCCGCTTAAAAGGGCTAAATTTCCTATCATAATTCCAAAAATCAGTTCTCCTAACACTGCCGGCTGATTCATTTTTTCAAAAAGTTCTCCTCCTACTTTGGCAGCCAATAAAATAATAATTAGTCCGAACAACACAGGAGCTATCGGATCGGAATGCCCTGAGCTGGCTGCATGTTCAACTTCAGAGCTTGCATAAGAGATAAAAGGAGACATTACTAACAAAGCAATTAAACCGTACGACAAAAACTTTTTTGTGATTTTCATTTTTCTAATTAATTTTTAAAACATAAGATTTATGATACTACTTTTATTTTGCTTGTCAAGGGTGGAAAATTTTAGACATAAAAATAAAAAGGGTTACTTGATAAGTCCCTTTAAATATTCAATAATTCTTGCTAGTTTACGCTTTATACTTTTGTTTTCAAGCAATTCTATTCTTTTTAAAAGATCTTTATTTTGTTTTTGCAATTGATCAATACGCTCCTTGTTGCTATCATTCTTTGTGATAATAGCTTCAAGAATCTCTTTTAAAAATTCTGGAATTTGTCTTGAACAATTTGTGCTTTCAGGCACTATTCCATTTTCAAACATAAACTCCTCTAAAGTCATAATCATCCTCCATATGCTTGAAAATTATCAGTTTTGACTGTTTATATCAATCTTTATTCCTCTTTATTCATATTTCGATTTTTTAATAAATATGCAGGGAACAAATACAGTAAAGTATGAGCGACAAAAACAAAGACAGAAATAAAAACAAGAACTGGAAGCTGCTTATAAATTTCTTCCATAAAGATAATCGCCAAGAAGAAAAAGTGAAGGAAAATTAATATCAAATAAGGTAAAAGATCAACTTCAGCAGATATCCTATTCCTGTTTTTATAAAGTTCTTTTATTAGATACAAAACAAGCAAAAAAACCATGCCGAATAGAATGTATGCTTTCGCGCTTTGGACTTCAGGATAATAAGCATAACTATAATCATGCTTATTATAAAGAGCCATAACTTCATTCAGCGTAAATTTTCCAGAAACAACAGCTGACAAAACAGTATAGCTAATTATTTGAAAAGCCAGTAAAAATGGTGAAATGATCACAGAGGAATATTTTATTGCTTTAGACAATTTTTTGCTCAAAAAATTCTGCCTGCTTAGATTTATAAAAAATGAAAATGTCCAGATAACCGCCAGCCAGCCAAAAAGATTGTCATAAGGAACTCCAAACCATTCCTCGTTGAACGGGATTTGCCAACTCCAAAATCCAAGGCGTATGGCGACAACATCAACAACAAGATCAATGCTCAGAGCTATCAAGGACATAAATAGCGGAATTTGCCACCATTTCAGATCATAATTTTGCGCGCTTTTATGTGAAATATAATAAATGACAGCCCATCCCAGGCCGATGGCAAGCGGCACATTATAGATCTGAACCATAAATTCTTTTCCATAAGAATATAGCCCCGACATATGAACATTAAGAACTTCTAATATAATTCCATATAAAACAGCGAGTATCAGAGTTTCCAAAAGATCTCTGTTTTTTCGCTCCTCAAAAAGTATAGCTAAAATCGCGAATATTGCGCCAAATTCAAAGATGTAAAAATAGAAATCATTCATGTTTATAAATTGTTTTTCCTCTTTTAAAAGAAGATGATCTTAAGTTCAAATATTAAAATTCCTTATTAATAAGTTATAGCCTCTTTCCATGCGGCCGCATGGAAAGACACTATAAAAAATAAAGACGATATTGTGATACTAATTATTATTATATTATAACTCCCCCTCCTAAAATTTCGCTTCCCTTGCAAAAAACAACTGACTGACCGGACGTAATTGCGCGCTGTGGTTTGGAAAATTTCACAATATATTTACCTTTAATTTTATCAACAACAGCAGACTCTTCGTTCATTCTGTATCTGGCTTTTGCTTTTATTCCAAGAGGAAGTTTGGGAACGCTTCCGGAAATCCAATTTATTTTTTTCGCGATAAGCTCTTTTGAAAATAAATTTTTATCATTTTTATTGTTGCTTACGACAAGCTGATTTTTTTTGCGATTCAAGTTAATTACATAATATGGTCCTGTTCCGCCAATACCAATGTCTCTTCGCTGGCCAATCGTATAAAGCGGCAATCCCTTGTGCTCTCCTAAAATATTATTATTTTCATCAACTATTTTTCCATGAACTAATTTTAAATATTTTCTCAAAAAATCTCCGTAATACTTATCCTGAATAAAACAAATTTCCTGGCTCTCCTTTTGGAATTTACCCTTTAGGGTTTCATTTTTATCATAAATTCCCAGCTTATATTCCTCCGCGATTTCTCTAACTTCATCTTTTGTATATTCCCCCAACGGAAACAAACAATGCTTTAACTTTTTCTGTGTTAAAGTATACAAAAAATACGACTGGTCTTTATTTTTGTCTTTTGCCTTTAGTAATTTATACCTAGTTTTTAGTTTTAAGTTTTTAGTTTTTATTTTTTTTACATAGTGTCCCGTCGCAATATGATCCGCTCCCATTTCCAAAGCTTTATCAAGCAAAATTCCAAATTTAATTTCCTTATTGCACATCACACACGGATTTGGCGTTCTTCCCTTTTCATATTCAGAAATAAAATAGCTGATTATTTCTTTCCTAAACTCTTTGCTTAAATTCACAGCATGAAACTTAATCCCTATTTTTTTCGCCACCGCCCGCGCATATTTTTCAGACTCATTATCTCCCGCAATTCCCAAACGCATAAAAATTCCTTCTACCTTATAGCCTTGTTCTTTCAATAAAACAGCCGCAACCGAAGAATCAACTCCACCTGACATGGCAACAACCGCTTTTTTGTTTTCAGGAATTATCATTGACATATTATTGCTTTGTGTTACATTTTAAACAAATAAGGAGATGATAGTTTTATGAAAATAACCATTGAAAAGGTAGAACCTCGGCACGAAATAGAATTAAAAAATGCTCTGATAAAAAAAGGGAAATTATATATTGATAAAGATAAAGAAGTTGAATGGACAGAATTTATCAGTAGTCCTAAGCTTCGTGGCCTTGATTTATTGTCTGCAGAATTAGCATTAAAAGTTATAAAACTTTTAGAAAGCGGGGAAAGCCCAGAAGAAGCAGACAAGGTATTAGAAGAAGAAGACACTACTGGTGCATTTAATTATATAGTCGCACAAATAGTAATAAAATACAGCTCAAGAGGAGAGGAATTTAAAATATTCCAAAAACAAAAAGGCTATTTATAAAGATAATAAATATTTTCAAATATTAATTATCTTTTTTTTATTATTACATCTAATTATAAAGACTGCCTAATGCTTTATCCTTCTTAAATCTATCAATATTCTTCGTCACCTGCTTATAAAACTCCGGATAATGAATTCTGTTTATCCAGCGGAATTTGTGAAATTGCCGATACGGTTTTTTTTGATGATGCGCAAGTTCATGCGCGATAACAGCAAGAATACTGCTGTATTTTTTTGGTTTTTTCAATTTCTGCGTATAGATATCAACTACCACTAATTTTGATTTTAAGTTAGTATAACCAAGCTTGTAATTTTTCACATACCCATCCCCCGCTCTGATCACTTTTGGCTTAAACGAAAAATCTTTGAGCTTTAAAGCTCTACAAGCCTCTTTGAAAATTTCTTCGCAATTTTGTTCGTGATTCATAATTCCTGATTCTTAGTTCATAATTCTATCTCCAAAATACCAATCCAGCACCTCTTTTGCCACAGGAACCGCCGCCGCATGCCCTTCTCCTCCTCCTTCGATTATTACTGCCAGAGCGATCTCTGGATCATCATAAGGAGCATACGCGATATACCAAGCGTGTGTTTTTTGATTTCCGAAATATTGCGCGGTTCCTGTTTTACCGGCAACTTCTATCGGCAGATTACGCAGCGCTATTCCCGAACCGGATATAACATTTTCCCTCATTCCTTTCTGAACCCACTTTATATTCTCCAAATCCACAAAACCCTCTTTTATTATCTTTGGATCTATATCTTCAATTATCTTGCCGTCAGAATCTATGATTTTATCAACTATTTGCGGCTGGAATAATTTTCCTCCATTTGCGATCACGGCGGTATAATTTGCGATCTGAAGAGGAGTTGCTAGAACATCTCCTTGCCCTATGGAAACATGATAGGTATCGCCTATATACCATTTTTCATTTTTCGTCTCTTCTTTCCATTTCTTATCAGGAGTAAGTCCTTTTATTTCTCCCGGTATGTCAATTCCTGAAATATTTCCAAGTCCGAAAAGATTTGCATATTTTTTTATCCTATCAATCCCCAATCCTTCTATATTTCCATGCCCTCCGCCCACTGTATAAAAATATACATTACAAGATTGCGCAATAGCCTTTTTTAGGTCAACCAAACCGTGCACTTTCCAATCTGGATAACTGTACGAACCGACATATATCGCTCCGCTAGCGAATATTTTGCGCTGAGGACTTATAATTCCTTCTTGCAGAGCCGCTACTCCTATCAAGGGCTTAAAGGTTGACCCGGGCGGATATTGTCCGGCAATCGCTTTATTCAGAAGAGGGTTGGTCTTGTCAGCAAGCAATTTGTTATAATCGTCGCTACTTATTCCTTTTGCGAATAAATTGTTATCGTAAGAAGGAAAATTAACAAGAGCAAGAACTGCGCCATTTTTTGGATTAATCGCAACAACAGATGCTCCCGCTTCAGTTTCCAACCTTTCTATTATCTTCTCTAATTCGTCGTATATTTTTTTCTGTAGTTCTATATCTACATTTAAAATTAAATTATTACCGGAAACAGGAGCTTCTTTATTTATTGTTCTTGTCTTTTCTCCAAAAGAATCTACTTCAATTTCTTCTTTGCCATATTCTCCTCTGAGCTGTTTCTCGTAAAAAAGTTCAAGTCCATCTTTCCCTATTGTATCCGTTAAAAGATAGCCAGAATTAACATTCAATTCTTTTTCGTTTATTCTTCCGCTATAGCCTATAATATTTGAAATATATTTACTATCAATATAATTCCGTATAGCGTTTTTTTCCAGTTTAACTCCGTCTATTTTTTTTATTTCTTCCTCCAATATCAACGCCTCATCTTTTTCTATATTTTCCAAAATTAAAAAAGATTGATGCGAAAATCTATCCGCTTTATTGATTTTCTCCGTTAAGTCGTCTTCTTTCATTTCAATTATCAGAGAAAGTTTTTTTATCTTTTCTTTGATTCTATCTTTATCTTTTAGAAAATCATACGGAATAATTACAAGATCAAAAATAGGCACATTAAAAACAATTTGCTTATTATTTCGATCATAAATTATTCCTCTTGGAGATTTTACAGCAACAACTCTTTTGTAATTGTTTTCTGAAATCTCCGTATAATGTCCGCCTTTTATTATCTGCAAATAAGCTGATTGAAGAACAAGCGCTAAAAGAACGAGGAAAAATAATTTCTTAACTGTTTTTATGTTTTTAACGCCCAGAGGGATCTCTAAATTACTATCTTTTCTTGCTACAGAATCCAAAAAAAACTCTTCCAGCTCAAGAGATTCTTTATTCTTATTTTTTATAAAATGTTTATTTTTCATTTACTTAAGATTATGCGAAATTTAACCCTAACATAACTTCTTCACTTTAACTCGCCTGCAAAAATTTGTCATCCTGAATTTATTTCAGGATCTTTGTTGTTTTAGGTTTTAACTTATTACTATTCAACACTATACTTTCATCTACAATACAAATACAATTATCTTTCTATAATAACACAACCATTGTATTTTTAATTTATTCAAGAGTTCTGTGATTTATGGATTTTATTAAATGTAAAAGAAAATAGATCCTGAAACAAATTCAGGATGACAAACAGCAAAAGTTTTTGTTATTGATACATAGTTAAATTGCACATAAGACGCTAATTACAAGTCTTGCGAGAAAGAATGTGAGCCAGAGGATAAATTAAAATTACTGTATAAATTATCTGAAAAACAATTATAAGCAAAAATTGTTTTAAATTGAAAAAAATTTGCCCAAAATCACCAATACTAATTAAAAAAATGTATGTGGTATTATAAATCAAGATAGCTAAAGAAGCTACCAAGAATAAATTATATGAAAACAGTTCTTTGAGAAAATAATAATTCAAGTATGACGAAATAAAGATCGTAAAAAGAATACTGATAATGATCAGGCCGAAATAATTTCCTGAAAATATATCCAAAACGAATCCAGTTACAAAAGCGGCATAAAATATATTTATAGATCTATTATCTAGCGCTGAAACAGCCAGCAATAATGCAAGAACAATATTCGGAATATAATTGTCAAAAAAAAGTTGCGGGATAAAAGTAACTTGCAAAAATAAAAACACAAGAAAAAGCGATATAAATGTCCAATTTTTTATTTTTCCGTTGATCATATCTACAACCTTTAACTCTTAATAGCTACAAATATTTTTTCAATTCTATTAATATCCACAAACATATTTACCCCCGCAGATTTAAAAACTTTATTCGCGGATTCTTTTATGTCTGAGATCTTTCCTATTATCAAGCCCTTAGGAACCTTATCTTCTAATCCGGAAGTTATGATCAAATCACCCACAGCAAGCTCCTCCGACTGATTGATCATTTCCAGCTTCACTCCCGTCGCATAACTGCCTTTAACGACTCCATTCGCCCGACTAGTTTGAGTTATAGAATTAATAGAACTTTTTGAGTCTGTTATCAGCATAACCTTTGAAGAATTGTCAAATACTTCTATAATTTTTCCAATTAACA
This sequence comes from Minisyncoccota bacterium, assembly GCA_023137595.1. Classification (GTDB taxonomy): domain Bacteria; phylum Patescibacteriota; class Minisyncoccia; order JAHIHE01; family JAGLIN01; genus JAGLOZ01. The sequence goes on from JAGLOZ010000002.1 coordinate 28,177, forward strand.
ATCCCCCGGACGCGACAACAGACTGTCCGTCTTGAATGCCATTACTTCTTCCCAGATCAATAAAAATATGCTTTCCGAAATTGCTAGGATCCCTTCCTATAACATCAGCCATTTTCCATTCAATGCAAACTCCTTCGGAACAACTGCTCTCAGAAAACTTGATTTGCTTTCTTAAGATTTCGTTTTCTCTTTGAACCTCTTTCAATTCCGAAATCTCATAAGTCATCTTTAAATTTTCCTCTTTAAGTTCCACGTTCTCCACTTTAAATTTATCTATACTTTTTAGCGTCCAGAAGAATTCATTCACTTCATTAGACGATAATTGAAACATTTTTCCAACAGGACTTGTAAAATATACTGTATAATTTTTTACCTGATCCAAATACCCGATCTTATTTAAAAAAATTAGCAGTACCGCAACTACTAACAGAAAGATAAAGGTTACTATTTTTGTATTAATTTCTTTATTCATAAAAGTCATTTTAACATACTAACATTTTAACACACTAACATAGTTTTATTTTAATATTGACTTGATATTGTTCTAATTGCAATTTTTATAAATTATTTATTTTGCAATAAACCATTTTTTTCGCTTGTTAAAATGTTAATATGTTAGTATGTTTATATGATCACTGCGGAGCTTTTTCGTTTCCTAAAGATACTAGTATTTCTTTCAACCTTTCTACGTCTTCTAAGACAATTCCGGCACCGCGAGCCACGGCAGTAAGAGGATCATCCGCCAGCTTTACAGGCATTTTTGTTTGTTCATTGATTAATATATCCAAACCGCGAAGCATTCCTCCTCCTCCAACAAGAATTATGCCTCTAGTCATTATGTCGGCCACAAGCTCAGGAGGAGTTTCTTCTATTGTCGCTTTTATGTTATCAACTAAAATTTTTACAGACCTTGACAGAGCTCTGCGAATTTGTTCATCACTTATTAGAACTTCTTTAGGAAGACCGGTCACAAGGTCTCTGCCGCGCATTGTCATTTCCATTTTTTCTTCTTGAGGATAAGCTGATCCTATCGCAATTTTGATATTTTCAGCTGTTTTCTCTCCCAAAAGCAAATTAGCTTCGTCCCTTGAAAATTGGACTATATTTTCATTAAGCTCGTCCCCGGCAATTCTAAGGCTCCTGCTTGCGACAATTCCTCCTAAGGATATCACAGCGACTTCTGTTGTTCCTCCTCCTATGTCGACGATCATATTCCCTGCCGCCTCCTGTACGGGAAGACGAACTCCAATAGCCGCTGCCATTGGTTCTTCAATCAAATATGCCTCTCTCGCTCCAGCGCTTATAGTTGCGTCAATCACAGCCTTTTTTTCAACTTCAGTAACACCTGACGGAACACCGATAACAACTCTCGGACGAGGCAAAAAAGCAAATGACTCTTTATGGACTTTTTCAATAAAATATTTAAGCATTTGCTCGGTAACTTCAAAATCAGAAACCACGCCATCAACGAGCGGACGCGTTGCAACAATATGCGCGGGTGTTTTACCAACCATTTTTTTTGCCTCTTTCCCAATTGCAAGGATCCTTCCGGTTTTCTTGTTAATAGCAACTACAGAAGGTTCATTTATAACGATCCCCTTGCCCTTAACATAAACAAGGGTATTAGCAGTACCCAAGTCTATTCCGATGTCATGGCTGAGATAGCCGAAAAGTTTATTGAACATATAAAAAACGAATTTAGAATTTAGAATTTAGAATTTAGAATAAAAATTCTACATTAAAAATTCAAGATTCAAAATTCAAGATTCATTATTTTATCAATTCCAATTAATTCAAACCCATCCGCATCTCTCTTCTTTATCTCAATACTTCTTTTCTCTATGGTTTTTTTGCTAACCACAATTCGGAGCGGGATTCCGATCAAATCCGAATCTTTGAACTTTACTCCGGCAGATTCGTTACGGTCATCATATAATACTTCAATTTTCTCTTTTTGTAAAGAATCATATATCTTTTCAGCTTCCGCGATAACATTATCATCATTTCCCAAAGATACTAAATGAACTTGATACGGAGCAATTGATTCCGGCCAAATTATGCCGTTTTCGTCGTTCAAGAGTTCTACGATCGTTCCCATTAAACGCGATGGTCCAATTCCATAACAACCCATTAAAACCAAATTCTCTTCGCCTTTTTTATCTAAGAACTTAAAATTAAAAGCTTCGGTAAATTTTGTTTTTAGCTTGAATATGTTTCCTGTTTCAATCGCCTTATCTTCTTCTAAATTTTCATTTCCGCATTCCGGACAGCGATTTTTAACTTCATCAATTATTTCTTTATTAACGGCTACTTTACATTTATCACAGATGTAAATTGTATCCTCACCGGCAGAAGATAAGGTCTGAAATTCATGGGAATATTTACTGAAATCTCCTCCCGAAGCAAAGGTTAAATAAGTTTTATTTTTTATTCCAACTCTATCAAAAATTTTAAAATATGCTTCCTTTGCCAGATCGTAAAATTTATTTAGGTCTTCTTCGCCGACATGAAATGAATATAGATCTTTCATTGAAAATTCTCGCCCGCGAAGCACTCCGGATTTCGCTCTCTTTTCGCTTCTAAACTTGGTTTGAATTTGATAAACAGAAAATGGAAAGTCCTTATACGATCTTATATATTTTTTTGCAAGCGGAGTCACGACTTCTTCGTGTGTCCACCCAAGTCCATATTCTTTATCAAAAAACGTTTTGACCTTCATCATCACGTCAACATCCCACCTCCCGGTTGTTTGCCAATCCTTTTTATTCTGAAGCGCCGGCATAAGAATTTCTTGCCCCCCGATCGCATCCATTTCTTCACGGATTATATTCTCAATTTTTGTAAGCACTCTTTTGCCAAGAGGCAAATAGGTATAAACTCCCGCCATTAATTTATCAACAAAACCGCCCCTAATCAAAAGCCGAGCGTTTATGCTCGTTTCATCCTTTGGAACTTCATAGGTGGTTTTTCCGAAAAGCTGTGATTGTTTCATAGGGGTTGACAGATTAACAATTATATGATATGATGATAAGTCTTAGTTTCATCATTATTATTATAAAAATTTACAGAGGGGATGAAATTAGGAAAATATCCTGGAGGGGATAATATATGGAAGAAATTAATACAGAATCGATTTACAGCTTAGTACAAAGGTCAATAGCAAAAGCAAATAAATTTAATTCTCCGGATAGCATGAAAATGGTAGCTGTTCTGGAAGAAAAAGACTCAGTAGAAACAATGCATCTGCTAAACAACGAATTAAAAAACAGGACAGGGTACCAGATGGCTTCAACAAAAGACATAACAGTAAACGGAAGCCTAACAACAATTTTTCTAACAAAGACAAGATAATACTTTGTTAGTATCCAGCTTTTCTTTCGGAAAGCTGGATTTTCTCTTTCTAGCGCCTCTCTGGTTCGGTGTCTTCCTTATTGATTCAGCGTCTCTGACCTGAACTTTTTTTTACATCATCTTTCGGAATTTATCACTGAACTAAATTCAGCGCAAGCTCTTCAGGGTTTCATTTTTGATTTGCGACAACCTTGAAGCCATCAAAGGGTAAATTTCTATTTTGATCCTACTATTTTATTCTGCGCGAGAACAAGATTGTCCCGAGTAGTCGGGATTTCTTTTGTTTTGAAATTTCATCTATTGCTGTTCCCTATAACAATAATCCTCGCTCTATGATTTTCTAATCTATTTTCCTGTCTCCAACAAACAAATGTATTCTTGTTAATTTAATGTATAGGAATTCCAATATCACGGAATCCTGACGAGAGTCAGGAAGAAGCATCACAATTCTTTTGAAATTCACTAATCTTTCTTATGAACGCAAAATCTTGCGTTCCTACTCACTTTCGTGAGGACTCCAATTCGCGTTTTGCGTATGCGTGAAACATAATTTCTAGGTCTCCCAACCTTTTTAGAACTTGATCTTTTCTATTCCATCTAAAACCGAACCAATTTTCTTTTCTATTCCATCTTCCAACTTACTAGCTTCATCTTTGATCTCGCTTTTCAGTCCCTTAAATCCATTTTGCTTTATTCCGTCCCATTTATCCAGAATCGTTTTGTCGTTTTTATTTTCCATATTTTTCTATTTTAAATATGTTAATATGTTTAGATGTTAACATGTTAGAATGATTCTACCCAAACAATCCCATAACCTTTCCCCAAACATCCAGCTTCGCGATATCCTTAAATGTGACAACTAACATCAAGAGCATCAAGAGCATAAAACCCACATTATTTACCTTTGCTTCCCAGATCTGATTTATCGGCGATCCTTTTATTTTTTCAACGATCAAAAATACCAATCTTCCTCCGTCAAGAGCTGGAAACGGAAGAGCGTTTATAATCGCAAGATTAATGCTTATGAGCGCCGTAAAATTCAAAACAGCTATAATGCCAAGTGATGCCGCTTGCTCGGTCATCATTGCGATGCCAACAGGACCTGAAACTTCAATAGCTGTTTTTCCAGTTGTAAAAAGGCTCCACAAAATCCCGGCAAACGCAGTAATGATAAACATTGTCAAGAATACGGTCCATTCATATCCTTTCTTTATAGCCTCAAGAAAAGGAAAAGAAACATTAGCGGTATTCACAAGAGACACACCCATAGCTCCTTCATTTTCAGGATACTTTTCTCTTGGAACTACTTCTCTAACACTGATTTCTTTGTTCCTTGAAACGGTCAATGCCACAGTTTCACCAAGATTATCTTTCGTGTAATTTTGCAGATCCTTTATGCTTTTGATCTCTTTTTCATCCGCTTTCAAAACCACATCTCCCAACTGAAGCCCGACATCATGAGCTGGAGTTCCTTCCAGAACTTCAGAGATCGCAACCTGTTCATTTTCCACGCTTCTGGCTTTAGACAGATCCTCTCCCTCAATGCTCATCGGAGCGCCTGCCATAAAAATTATGCTAAATATCACAAAAGCCATAAAAAAATTCATTAGCACACCCGCTGAAATTATCTGGAATCTTTGACTTATACTTTTTGAAGAAAAACTTCTCGGATCGTTTTTTTCTTCACCGTCTTCACCAACAATTTTACAATAACCGCCCAAAGGCACCCAGTTTAATCTATATTCTGTTTCCCCTTTTTTAAATCCAAAGATCTTTGGCGGAAAACCCAGAGCAAATTCTTCAACTTTCACGCCATAAAGCTTAGCCATAAAAAAATGACCCAGTTCATGAAAAAAAACTATAACCCCGAGTATCAATAAAAATAGAATTATTGTGGTTAATATCATATTTATAACATTTAATTAGTAATGAATGGCAAACAAAATCAGGCATAAAAATGGGTTTAGTTTCGCCTTAAATAGTTTTTAAGTTCAAATTACAAATCTCAAATTATTCCAAATCAAATCCAAAACTCAAATGTTAAATTATTTTTAGACGTTTGGATTTTGAGCTTGCTTTGGAACAATTTGGATTTTGATATTTAGATTTAAAAATGAATTCTTAGGTTAAATCAATCAATATTTATTGTTGTCTAAGTTATCTCTTAATATTTTATTTCTTAAATCGTCATTATTTCCGCTTCCTTCTTCCCCGATGCTTCTTCAAGCTTTTTATTTTCTTCATTTATAACTTTTTGAATATCATCTTGTCCCCTGAATCTTTCATCCTCGCTAATATCTCCTTCTTTTTCCTTTTTTTTAATCTCTTTCATCGCGTCTTCCCTGCCATTACGAACAGAAATTTTTGCCTCTTCCAAAAGATCGCGTAAATGCTTTACCAGATCTTTTCTTCTTTCTTCAGTAGGTTGAGGAACTGTGATTCTAATGCTTTCACCGTCATTTATAGGATTAAAACCAAGTTGAGCCAGGTTTATTGCTTTTTCAATTTCCTTAAGCTGATTTTTCTCCCAGGGTTTTATAAGGATATTTCTAGCATCAGGAATACTTATTGTAGATATTTGCTTAAGAGGCGTAGGAGTTCCATAATAATCTACTATGATATCTTCCACAAGAAAAGGAGTTGCTCTTCCCACGCTTAATGACGCGATCTCGCTTTTGAAATGGCTTTGATTTTTATCAAGTTCCTCTTTCAACGTTCTTATTATATTTTCCATAAATTTTTAAATTAATTAAGTTTGTAATTAATTAGGTTTTACAAACAAAGACGCAAAGCGCAGATCGGAGTCCTCATGAGAGTGAGTAGAAACGCAAAATTTTGCGTTCATAAAAAAGATTAGCGAATTTCAAAAGAATTGTGATATTTCTTCCTGACTCTCATCAGGATTCCATGAGATTAAAATTCCTATGCTTTTAATTATTTTCATCCAAACACACTTAAAAAAATCCTTTTTTCTTTGGCGGTGGCGGCGGTGGCGGCGGGTCATAGAAAGAACCTACGTAAATTACATCCGAATTTCTATAATCGCTTATCGTATAGCGAACATCCCCTTTGATCGGGATATCGTGCATTGACCATGTCATTCCGGCGTTATCACTTTTATACAAAACATTACCAGCTCCGTAATAAACAATATCACCTATCAAACCAATCTGTTTTATTTGTGGAACCGTACCTATTACTGTTTTTGACGGAGTTATCGTATTTAATTTCTCCCAGCTATTTCCTCCGTCTCTTGAAATAATTACTAAATTTTTATATGTTATATAAAGAATAAGAGGATTTGCGGGATGCATTGTTATTGAATTGATCGCACCCGCCCTTACTCCACGAACAGATTTAGCCATTTCAGTCCCTAAATCTTCCCATTCCTTCCCTCTGTCAATTGTTTTTTTAAGGCCAGTTGACAAACGCAAAATTATACCATTATTATTCCAAAAATCGATCAAGATATCCTTAACCTCCTCTTTTGCTTCAAACCACATTACAGTTTCCCATTCCTTGCCTCTGTTCTCACTTTTTATGAATCCAGCTTGGGCAGTACCTATGTAAATTACATTCTGGGATTTTGGATCTATTTCAACTGCGTAAATAGGCTTATTGAGTTCAGAAATTATATGAGACTCAATCCAACTTTTTCCTCCGTCTTCAGTTTTTAATAATTCTCCGCGGCCATTGTTCAAGGTTGCGACATAAATTATATCAGAATTTCCTTTTTCTATGGCGATATCATAAATCGTCGCAACAGGGCTGAATATTCCATTTTCATCAGTTATTTTTTCCCACGAGTCAGCTCCGTTTAAAGATCTATACAAACCATTTGCTGTTGTGCCAAGATATAAAATATTATTATCCTGCGGATCCATTTTCATACTCAATATTTTTACTCCATCGATCAAACTTCCATCAATAACATCAATTTTATGTTCCCATGTTTTTCCTCTATCAATAGATTTAAAAACTCCCTGATTATTATTCACAACAACAACATCATCAGCAACAGGCTCTTCTTTGGTCGTGCCTGACAAATTTAGACATCCGGTAAAAGAGGTCATTATGATCGCAATAAGCAGAAGAGAAAATATTTTGTTTGTTTTTTTATTCATAGTCGAAACTAAATTAATCAAATCTGTAAAAATAAATTTTCAATAGCCAGTCTGGGATTTACGTTTTTGGTTAAAATATCTCTTTTGGTATTATCTATCAAATTTATATTACTTTTAATTTTTACAACCTTGTTCTTGTTAATGTCATTTATTTTTTTATATTCCTTCAATAAAACTTTTCTTAAATAAAAAGAATATAAATTTAACAGATCAACGATTTCATTTATTTCTTTTTTTGAAACGATCTCAGCTTCGTCAAGCCTTTCAATGTCACCTTTTTGAACAAAATTTGAGAAACTATCCAATATACCGATCAATTCTTCAATTTTACCTCCGTCATTTGTAAATTCTACAATTTTTCCCGGTTTATACCCTGCCAATTCAATGATCTTTTCTACTCTGGATTGATCGCTTATTTTGTTTTTCACAAAATCTTCAAGAACCATTTTTTTTACCGGCAGAAATTTCAATATTTGACAGCGTGATTTTATGGTATCAAGTAAATTTCCGGAATTGGATGTCAAAAGTATTAAAATCGTTGTGCCACTTGGCTCTTCCAGTGTTTTTAAAATAGAATTAGCGGCAGATTTACTCATCATATCTGCTTGTTCTATAATCGCCACTTTATATTTTGCCGAATACGGAAAAAGGCTTAATTTTTTTTGAAGATCCCTAACTTGCTCGATCACTATCTGTTTTTTATCTTCATCTGGACGCAAAACAGCTAAATCTGGGTCTTCTTCAATTTTATCTCCATTATCATCGTTGTTGGCTCCATATTTTTGCATGGGATCATTCCGCAAAAGCAATTTACAAAATGCCAACGCAAGCGTTTTCTTGCCAATATGCTCCGGACCATCAAATAGATAAGCATGAGACAATTTTCCTGTTTTATAGCTTCTTTCCAGCATGTTAACTATTTGTTCATTTCCAATTATTGCATTTTGAAAAGACATAATTTTCTCATTCATAGTTTTAAATTAACACAATTCTACAACTAAAGCAATACTATGTTTTCCTGTCATTCCGAAAAATTTTGTATCCGCCAGCAAGCAGAAAATAAATTTATCCGGAATCCAGCAAGTATTACCGGCGTGTCATTCCTGTGAAGGCAAGAATCCAGTAAGTTTCAATAAACAATATTTCTCGTATAATTTTATAAGCAATAAAAACGTTTCATATGATAATTTGAACAAAACGAAATAAACCAGATCCCAAACTTTTTTCTTAAGCTATCGCTTCAGAAAAAAATCTGGGATGCCAAAAAATATTATTCCGTAATTGAAAATAATTTAGCTCAAAGCTCATTTCCCTCCCGTGCTTCCAAATTTTCCATCACCACGTTGCGAGCCACTTAAATCTTTAGCCTCTTCAAATTCAGCTTCCTCTACTTTTTGGATTAATATTTGAGTTATTTTAGAATTTTTTTCTATTTTATGATCTTTTTTACCAAGGTTAACTAAGATAACAACAAATTCTCCTCTATAAGTAGAATCAATAACTCCACCCATTGTTTTAATTCCATGATTTATAGCCAATCCGCTTTTATCCCAAAAAAGAGCAACGTATCCTTTGGGAATTTCCATTTTTATGCCAGTCTTAAAACCTTTTCTTTCTCCTGGCTTTAGCGTGTAGTCTTCTTCTGCTGAATAGATATCAAGTCCAGCATCTCCTTGATGAGCATAATTAGGAGTTTTTGCATCGCCAATTTTTTGAATTTTAATTTTAATCATAAGATTTATTTATTATTTTTTTATTGTACTAGGAACAATATTTTTATTTTTTTAATTATAAAACATGAACTATTACCCCTTTAACGACAACCAACTATTCATTAATTTTTTCATCAACAATTTTTATAATTCTATTATGAATTTCATTGATTGTCTGAATTAGCATTAATTTTTTTCCAGTTATATTTTTCTGCCAGCTCCAGATGAATTTGCCGAACCTTCTCAATAAGAATACCGTTATTTTCATGTTTATGATTCTTTTCTATAGAACTGGTAAATCTTTCTCCGTCGAATAAAATTGCTAAATCTTCTTTATAAATAAAGGAGTATAGATACTCAAGTATTTCTCTGTCAACTCCCGCTCCAGCGCCTCAAGCCACCGCCGTACCAACATAATTCTCTGCAATAATATTGCTTCCATCGTTTAGTTTGTTTTTTAAAATCGGCTCAAAAGCAACGCGGTCAGTATAATGTAATAACTGCAACTCGCGCGGGCTAAAATTATTTGGATTGCCGGCTCTTAAATATTCATTGATTAATTTTCCGGCTGGTTTCAAATCGTAAATCGGATATTTTAAATACTCCGCTTTTATATTTTTTCTACTCAAATAATCCACTAACATTTTCGCTTGCGTGGTTTTTCCTAAATTATTTACTCCATATAAAACAATAAGTTTTCCTTTAGATTTATTTTTCATTTAGTATCTAAAATTCACCTGATTATTTTTTAAAATTATATTAATATGATTATAAGAGGTGCAAAAAAATAATGTTACAAGACAAAAAGAGCTTAGAAAGGCTAATAAAATCGGTTCGCGATTTTTTTATAGCAGCGTCGTGGTTTGTTTTTTGTTGGTCATATACAATTTTATTCTGCATATTGCCAGCATCACAGACAACGAAAATAAAAATTTTAAAGACAATAGAACCGCTTATCCGCTTTATAACAGACAAGCATCCAAAGATTACAATTTAAATGGTAGCCTCAAGGTGCTGCGATTTTTTTATAATTTTAATTCTTCGTCTTGTTTATATTTAATTCCTCGTTTTATCGCCATTTCCGCTTTTTGCAGTTCCGCGCCTAGATCAAACGCGTGAGAAATTTCTGATACCGCGTCTGCTAATAATAATTTTCTATACATTGAAACAGACGCTTTTTCTTCTGTTCCATTTTGGTGAAATTCCTGTATATATTCGCCTTTTGGCGTATAGTGTTTTACTATAATATCTTTATTTTCTACGCTGATCATAAAATATCCTCTTGGATCAGTTGCTTCAAATTTTATTTGATTTCCATATTTTTTTACTATTCCTTCCGCTGTTTGCCATTCATTATCATAGATATGCGAACAATTTGAAAAGATCGTTAGCGTTCCCATTTTTTTTGAAAGCTTGTCCGCTATGTGCTTTTGAACCGTTCTAAGTCCAAAAGCATTTAAAACCCATCCGGAAAAAATGGCGTGGCTTCTGAAATACGCGGTTAAATTCAACTCATCGCCCAGCGCTGTCGCCTGAACTTGAGTCATGCAAGGCGCTCTTTCAGCTTTATGATCGTTTGTCAGATCAAACATCATCGCGATTGCCGCTCTGTCGGTAGGATATTTTTTCAAATAAGGTATCATCACATCCTCAACTTGATTTATTCCCTTGTAATTCCAAAGTCTTTCTCCATAAGTATAAACTTCATCGCCCTTTTTACCGCTCATTATGTTGGCAGAATATTTTTCGATATCTTCTTTGCTTACCTGCATAAAAGGAAACATTTTAGGATCTAGCGGATCTTCCTCGGTAACTACTGCCGCGATATTAAAAAGTTCTTTCACATTTCCGCCGTACCATGTCGGATTTTCAATTCCAAATTTCAAGATCTTTTTCAAGATCTGCAGCCAGACGTTGCCGATATACTTGCCCCTGACTTTGAAAACTGATTGATCGGTTGGAAATATTTTTACCTCTTCCTTCTTTGCGTCTGAAAAAACTTGAGGCTCGGAAAACGGCTTGCCGATCGATTTATGGTCGCTTATTTTCTTCTTTATTTCATTTATATCCTGAACGCCTATTAAATTTTCCAATTTAACATTCTCACGGATTAGAGCTAAAGACTCCTTTGGAATTTCTTTATGTATTTTAGCAAAATCATTGCCAATAACCAGAAAGTCATCATCAATTCCTTTTTCAAAAAAATCCACAAGCACTTTTCCGCTTCCGGAAAGTTCTGTCCCACAGACGATCAAATATCTGACTGAAGGCTTGGCAAGAATATTTCTGATTATGAAATTTATTCCCTCTTTTGAATAAAGCTGTCCCGCGACACAAAAAGAATCAGGATCCAATTCATCCGTAATTTTTTTTGTCGGTGTCCAAAGAGTCGCGATCACTATTTCACTATCAGGATTTCCCAACACCAAATTCTCATTTGAACAAACCGGCCAATTTGTTTTTTTGTCACATTTTGACATTGCTATATCTATTTTTTATTATTACTATATTCTTATTATATTATTATATCTTCTCCCACTTTTATCTGTTTTCATTTATTAGTTTTATAATACCCCGCTCGCTTGCGACGGGGTCCCAAGCTGTACAATTAATATGTAAACACTAAACTAAAATTTAGAGTTCATTGAATCTGTGAATAAGGGAAAGAGTTTAGGGCTTGCACTGAGGTTTAATACCTTTTATTTCTAGCCATAGCATCTTTCCATGCGGCCGCATGGAAAGATGCTATGGCTATATTTCCTCTATTAGAAATAATTTTACATATGAATCAATAGAATGTTTCCTTAAAATAAATTCAGTCTCTTTTTGAACATCATAAGGACAAATCCAGATGCTTTGTTGAAGCATTTTATATTTCAGAAGAATAAGTTTTTCTCGCAACAAATTTCTCAAGTATCTTTTTTCTTCAGGAATATCAAAAATTATCATTTGCCATTTTTTGTCAGGTCTTTTTTTATTATCTTTTATTTTAAGTCTTGCTTTTAGAACTTTTTCTGCTCCTTTTTTGGTTAAAAGAATTCCTTCATTTTGTTCTAAATTTTTAATCTTAATATAACCATTTTTCTTTAGATGATAAACTAGTTGAGTAAATTGCTGTTTTGTTTGTTTTTTTCTATACTGATTCTTTAATTCATAAAGAGACGGATAGCAATATTCTTTCATTTTTCTATACGAAAAAACAGTAAAGGTGTTGTCTAATTTCTCAGCATAGCTACAGACATCTAATAAAAATTTTTCAGTAATCGGAAGTTTCATTGTGATAATAATTTATTTAATTTTTTAAATCATATAACTTTATTATACACTAGTTCTTGATATAGCCATAGCATCTTTCCATGCGGCCGCATGGAAAGATGCTATGGCTATATTTTCATAATCTATCAGTCAAAAGCTACAACGAGTTGTCTAATAGTTATAATAAAAAATTATAAATAGTTATTATAAATACGATAAATATTTAGAGTTTAATTTCCACCTTTGATCCACCTTTCAATTCTCGGAATAGTGTCTATAAAATTTTTGTGTACTTTTATATTTTTCTCAATTATTTCATTCGGTTTTATCCAGATATATTCTTCCACGTCATATTTCCTTTCTGTCTCATCTTCTGATCTTTTTAACTCTATTTTTTGTCCATCTGGGAATTTTCCGATATATGTTACTATTGGAATAAAAATTTTATTTTCTTTATAAGGATTATCCCCTTCCGCATACGAAATTCTGACATCAAGCAGTTCTGCGTTATTTTTTTCAATACTGATCCCGACTTCTTCTTCGGTTTCTCTGATCGCGGCATCAATAAATTGCTCTTTTTTGCCATAATCAACCTCCCCGCCCGGAACGGTCCAGATATCATAACTATTCCTTTCTTTCGCCAGAAGAATTTCGCCTTTGTTATTTACCAACACCAAAGAACCGACAAAATATGCCGCTTGAACCGGGAATTCTAGGTCTTTTTGATTCTTTTTCATTTATTTGAATTATCTTCAATTATAAAATTAATTAGAAACTGTCATTCTGAACTTGTTTCAGAATCTTTTACATGTTAGGTTTTAATTTTCGCTATTTAACGCCATATTTTCATTTACAGTAATTCTAGGTTTTCTTGATTAGTTTTCATTTGTTTGAGCTAGATTTTAAAAATAAATTTGGTCTTTGATATATACATGAAATACAAGCAGACATCGTGCAAACTGGAGTCCTCGCGAGAGCGAGGATGAAATTTCGCAAGATTATTGAATTTCAAAAGAAATATGATATTTCTCCCTGACTGGAATTTATGAATTCAGTTCAGTATCGGGACTTCTTAGTATTAAAATTCCTTAATAATAATCTATTTTTAATTACAAACAACCGTTTCATCCTAAGCTTGTTTCAATATTTTCGCTGATTTCACGTAATACTATCTAAATGTAAAATACCGTAGATTCTGAAACAAAGCCTGTGCTGAATTTAGTTCAGTATTCAGAATGACAAATTGGCGCACATCTTCACATCTCTACTAAATCTACCACATTTATTGATCTTTTTCAAATAAATAAAGAGATATTGATATTAAAGATACTTGTGTTAAATTAAATACAACATAAAAAAATTTGGGAGAGAAATCAATGCTAACAATCTATAAATACCCCGTATCATCTGAAAAATATTTTTCACTTGACATGCCTGCTGGAGCTAAAATACTTTCAGTTCAGGAACAAGATGAAGAAACGCAAATATGGGCACTTGTAAATCCAGAAAATCAGACAGCAACTAGGGATTTTGCCACTTTCGAAACAGGCGCTTTGATTAGCGAGGAAGAAAGTCGCCTACATTTTATTGGAACATATCAAGATTTAAAGGCTGAACCTACAAATGGTTTATCATTTATATGAAATAGCTCCGGATTGATATTTTCAAACAGTTTATGCCTCTCTTTCAATTGAAAGGCTTATTTTTTTTATATAAAAATAAAGGGAATTAATTTCCCTTTTTAAATATTTTTTAGTTTTCTGTTCCAGCTGTTTATATCATTGTAACAATCTTAGTAACTAGAACAGCGAGAGCTAGACAGGTAATAATTATTCTCGGTCTTAATTTCATCTTACCATAAATGTCCTGTTTATACCAAAAATTGCTTGGGTCTTCTATTTTAGCAGAAGAACAACTTGTGTTTTTTAAATATCTTGTTAGACATTTCTTTTTGTCAACGGTAATATATCCTCCAATCTCAACACTATCCATAATAGTATGCGATATATTTGTTGCTCCACATAGAATGGTAAGTTCTTCAATGATTTCATTTATTATTTTATATCCTTGTCCATAATATACTTTTTCTGGTGGGAAATATGCAATAAACAAAATTCGTATTGGTTCTTTTTTCAACTAAATTACCTCCTTATAAGAATTTGTATTTTTTGTTAATATATTCTTTATATCAATAGAAAAGCATACACTTATGAATTATTTTGTCAATAGTCAGATTATCGTATGTCAGATTATCGTATGTCAGATTATCGTAGTAATTTATGTTAGTTTGAGTCTTTTTTGTTATAAAAAATAAAAAAGGGAATTAAATCTTTCCCTCACGAAGGAGTTGATTCAATTCCAATAATTTTGCTGCAAAATTTGGATATATATTAATATCCCAACTGTCTATTTCTCTCATTGAACATGGAAGAGGCAATAGGACAGTATCAACGATCATGCAGTCCTTCTCTGGCTCCTTATTCAATACAATATCATTAAGGTTCCATTTTCCAGTGTGAAGATATGATGAAATTAATATGCCAACTCCATCATAAAGATCATATTCTGGCGTTGGTAATATTAACTGGGGATCTCCAATATGAACAAGATCCTGTTCGCTTAGTTTAAGTCCTGTTTCTTCCCAGACCTCTGCAACTGCTGCCTCTCTTGGATATTGTCCATTAAGAACCTTTATTTCTCCTCCTGCAGGGGTATAAATTAGCGCTTCTTCTCTATCTTCTGAAAGAGTAAGAAAGATATTTCCCTTCTCATCAATCAATGTGACATTAGCAAACAGATGCCATGCCGATGCTGGATAAGGTCGTTCTCCTAGCGCAGAAGTTAGGTCTGCAAATTGTACATTCTTTTCAGGTATTAAAATTCCTCCTATACATCTAATAGCAAAGAATATTTTTTATCAATGCCAATTATATTCTATCTCAAATCTTAATAATGTCAACTTCCCTGCTTGCCATAACCCTTTCTCCGTCAAAAACGGACGAGCCGCGAGTGTAAACAACTTTTTTAAATCCGGCCAGTGCGACAAGCTTAGCGCAAGCTGGACATGGAAAATGAGTTACATATAAAATTGTGTCTTTCAAAGAAACTCCATCACGCGCCGCCAAGGAAATAATAGACGCTTCGGCGTGGGTTACAGAGCAAACTTCAGGGTCTTTTCCAGGTTCAATTGAATCGCGAATACAGCCGATCTTATAACATTCATCTTCAGTGGGAAGCATTCTGTTAAATCCTCGAAAGATCACCTCTCCGTTTTTGACCGCCACGGCTCCGACTTGCCTCCACCAGCATTTTGATCTTTCGGCTTCTTCCAGCGCATCCCGCATAAATTTTTGATGTTCTTTCAGTTCTTCTTCTGGCAATTCTGATGCTTCTTTTTTAAATTCCTGAACCTTGTCGTCAGACCAACGCAATCTGATGTCGTGATATTCAGTAATATCTTTATATTTACTGTCTATAAGATACTTATCTGCAAAATCTTCACTCTTATCGCCTTGTAAAATAAATATTTTGTCTGGCTCCAAATCGCTTACAATTTGAGAAAAATTATCTTTCCCAACAGAAAAATATTCTTTAACGGAAATATAAGAATTAATTATATGCTTTATACCTTCTTCGGAAACTTTTCTGATATCCGGTTCCAAGGATGTTAATTCTTTAATGGTTTTGTCACTCAAAATTCCAACAAAAAAAACAAGGTTTTCCTCGCCTTTTTTTATTTTATTTAAAAATTCAATATATCCTTTATGAAATACTATAAATTCACCAAGTATTAATATCTTTTGTTTTGACATAAATAATATTATTTTAATTTCTTAGTCGTATAAAAAAATACAAAGCAAATTTTGTCATCCTGAATCCATTCGACTACCGCTCAGAACAAGCTTATTTCAGGATCTTTTGTAATTTAGGTCTGATCTATTCTATTTAACACTATACTTTCATTTACAACGCACACACAGATTATATTAATTTATTCAAACGCTTTGATAATTTATGGATTTGATTAGATGTAAGAGAAAATAGATTCTGAACTAAATTCAGAATGACATCAACGTGTTTTATTAGCTCTAATGCTCTAAAAAGCTAATAATAATCTTATTGTCATCCAATCGGAAAATTAATTACTTTCGCGTTCTTGTTTTTATCAAGTTCAGGAACAATAAGATGAAAATGCAGATGACAAACAGTAGCTCCGGTAAATTCCGTATCGCCGAACCTCAAACTCAATGCTCCTCCTTTTATTTTATATTTTTTGATCGCCCAATTCGCCAGATCAGAGACTATTTTGAAATCAGAAATTTCCAGCTCATCAAATTCCTCCTTGTGTTTTTCTGAAATGATCAAAAAATGAAATTTCGCGTTTTCATAGGGCCAGCTATTTTTAGTTATAAACCAATTTTTATAAGTTTTAAGAACTTTTTTCTTGTGATATTTGAAATTTTCTTTGCAAAATGGACATTTGGCGGTATTTTCTATAGTTTCCAAAGTTTTTTTATAATCTTCGGATTTTGCGTGTTTTTTGTCAACTACCTTTTTCATAATTTGATATTAGATAAAACATGTTCCAGTCTTTTCTTGAAGGTTTTTTCAATTATATCGCTTGTAGAAGTGTTTTCCGCTTGTCTGTCAAACAGCCTCAATTCACCGCAAAATTTACTTATATTGTCTCTCTGCTCCTGCGGATAACTTTCTTCAGTGGCAACAAAAAAATCAGGGTTAATTTCTCTCAGAATAGTCATTGCCCAATCTCCTGTTTCGCTAACATCGTCAATAAGCGTCACATAGTCAACAAAATGCTGATAGCTAAGCATTTCCATCCTCTCTTCTTCCGGAATAACCGGCCTCAAAGAATTTTTCTTATATGTTTTTATCGCCTTATCACTGTCCACCCCCACAACCAGTATATCTCCTTGCTTTTTTGCTTTATTCAGATATCTAAGATGCCCGATATGAAGCATATCCCAAGAACCGATCGTACAAACAACTTTATTCCCAAGCGTTTTGTGAGCCTTTGTTAATTCTGATAGTTTTTTGTAATCAGTTACAATTTTATTTTTTGTTTCCATTTCTAATTAATAAAAAATTAACAAAAGTCTTATTAAATATTAACTTTAATTCCCGCGCCCATTGTTGAAGTGATTGTGATGGTTTTGATAAATTCTCCCTTTGCTCCGCTTGGTCTTGCTTCTTTAATGGCCTGGATAAAACTTTTTAAATTTTCTCTTAATTTTTCATCTCCAAAAGAAACTTTTCCGACTAGCTGATGAATATTTCCGGAATCATCGTTTTTGAAGTTTAATTTTCCTTTCTTTAATTGTTCAACTGTCGCCTTAATATCTACCGTTACGGTGTCAGTTTTCGGCGATGGCATAAGACCCTTTGGACCTAATATCTTGGCGATAACCGCCAGCTTTCTCATCATATCCGGCGTTGCAACCGAAACATCAAAATCAACCTGCTTTGTTTGTTTTATTTTTGCGACAAGCTCCTCTCCGCCGACAGTATCAGCTCCAGCTTCCTTTGCTTCTTCCGCTTTCTCGCCCTCGGCGAAAACTGTAATTTTCTTTTCCTTTCCAATCCCATATGGCAAAACAACAGACCCTCTAATAAGCTGATCCGCCTGTTTTGGATCAATATTCGTTCTGAAATGGATTTCAACGCTTTCATCAAATTTTGCGTTTGCGTTTTCAATTAAAAGACTAAGTGCTTCGTCAAGTTCATAAGCTTTGCTCCTGCCTATTTTTTCTTTTACACTTTTATACCGTTTTGATCTTTTCATATTTTTTTCCTTTGTGGTGCGAGCGCGCTAGTTTAATTATAACGCTCCCACTGGTTAGTTGGTTAAATTTGAATTTAATAAATAACTAAGTGTCATCCTAAACTTGTTCCAGAATCTTTTGACTGCATGGACCAGCCTCTATCCAACACTGACCTTTTGCATACAATGTAGCCAATGTTTGGATGATTTATGGCTTATGACCAACGTAATATACAGTGGATTCTGAAATAAGCTTGTTCTGAGCGGTAGTCAAATGGATTCAGAATGACAAAATTTCTATTTTTTTATTTCTGTAAATTTTTTCTTTTGCGATAATATTTTTGAAATATCGTAATTTTTAACTCCATAAAGCACTCTTGAAGCAATATAAATCCCCATCGGCACAAAAATCAAATTTCCAACCAGGTTATTTCTAAAAAATGGGATCGCCATCCAATAGCACCTCGCAAGTCCCGACAAACTATATTCATACATTCCGGACATCAGCCACCAGCCAAAGTTGGTACACAAATAAAAGAATATGGAAGATAATAGAGCTAAAACAATTGAATTTTTCGTTCCAAGTTCATAATCTTTTCTCTGATTATATTTTTTTTCTAACTTCCAATTTTCCGCTTTAACTGGATTCCCGTCTTCACAGGAATGACAAGTTTTTTTCTTAAAAAAACATCCAAACAATCCAATTGCCGCGAATGCTGTCCAAGTGAAAATGAAAATATATGTATTCCCAATTACCAAATCACTCAAAAAAATTATAGAAAGCGGAACTGCAACCGCGTAAACACCGCCCAGATATATCCCCGAAATCAAAGCCAAAACGGTTATTATTTCAAGATTTGGAATTCCGATATAGCTTACTAAAACAAATCTACCAACTACGCCGATTATTATCAGCATCAATGCTATAAGTATTTTCGATTTATTCATAATTCTAATTTCATAATTCTAAATTCCAAATCAAAACGGCACTTCTTCAAATCTCCATTCTACCACATCCCCTTCTTCCAAAACTTTTTTATCAGCCGCGACATCACCCAAAACATCATTCATATAATACTGCCAATATTTTCCATCAACTCCATTCTCAATTCCATCAATATTTTCTATAAAAACTCCAAAACTATAATCATTATTATATTTTATATCAACGCTATTTTTTAAAATATCAAATACAGTGACCTGTTCTGAAATATCATTTAACTCATATTCTTTTTTTTCTTCGCTTCCATTATCTATTTTGAGCAGAACAGAAAATTTTATCTCATCTGATTTTTCAATAATACCAACCTTGTCATCATTTTTTTTGGAAGCAATATCAGCGCTCAAAAAGAAGAAAACGGCAAGCAACAGCACCAAAGCCAGCACAAGCGACAATATTTTATTATGTTTTTTGCCCATCTTCCCCATATTTTTGGAAATTTAAAATTGACAATTTAGCAATTTGACAATGAAGAATTTGACAATTTTTTTCAATTTCAAGCAATACTACAGATAAAAACCTAAACTCAAGAAACTAGGCATATTCTACCCTTTCACTTCTATCCCCATATTCCTTGCTGTTCCCGCTATAATTTTCATCGCGCCTTCAATATCATTCGCGTTTAAGTCTTTCATTTTCAGCTCAGCGATCTCTTGAAGTTGTTTTTTTGTAACTTTTCCAACTTTATCTTTTTGTGG
The DNA here is from genome assembly GCA_023137595.1 of Minisyncoccota bacterium. Classification (GTDB taxonomy): domain Bacteria; phylum Patescibacteriota; class Minisyncoccia; order JAHIHE01; family JAGLIN01; genus JAGLOZ01. The sequence continues at coordinate 48,096 of JAGLOZ010000002.1, forward strand.
CTCTTTCGATCCTTTTTTAATTCCAGCAGCTTTTTTGAGAAGTTCAGCGGCTGGAGGAGTTTTCATTATAAAGCTATAGGACTTGTCCTCATAGACAGAAATTTCAACAGGAATAATATCCCCGCCCATATTTTTTGATTCATTATTAAAACGAGTGCAAAATTCCTGAATGTTAATTCCAGCCTGTCCCAAAGCAGGACCAATGGGAGGAGCTGGATTAGCTTTTCCAGCTGGAATTTGAAGCTTAACTAATTTTTCAACTTTTTTTGACATATCATTATATATTTAATAATAAACACTGTCATTGCGAGAAGTCTGAGCAAGCGTAGCGAATGAAGTGGCGACGAAGCAATCTCTTAATTAAATTCCTCGTACATAGTTATGGGATTGCTTCGTCATTTCACTACGCTATCGCTCTGTTCCACTCCTCACAATGACAACCTAGATCTTCTTAATCTGCAAAAAATCAAGTTCAAGCGGTGTTTCTCGTCCAAACATTTGAACTAAGATCTTTACTTTGCCTTTTTCTTCGTCAATAGCGTCAACCTTACCATCAAAATCCTTAAAAGGACCATCAATTATCTTTATAATTTCACCTGAAATAACATCAATTTTATATTTTGGCTCTCTAACCCCCATTCTTTTTTTAAGCATATTCATCTCTTCTTCAGATACTGGAGTTGGCGTAGTTCCAGATCCCACAAAACCAGTTACATTAGGAGTGTTTCTAACAACATACCATGAATCATCATTTACGATCATTTCAACCATAACATATCCTGGAAAAATTCTTTCTTCTATCGTTTTTCTCTTTCCATTCTTTATTTTTATCTTTTTCTCCTTCGGAACTAAGACGTCAAATATTTTGTCCTCCATGCCCATTGAGTCAATCCTCTGCTTTAAATTTCTGCAAACATTATCTTCGTAACCGGAATATGTATGCAAAACATACCAATTCCTTCCAAAATCCACTGTTTGTTTTGGCATAGTTTTCGTTTAATGATTTAGTTAGATTCAAAGACATAGACACTTTCGCATATTTTGGAGTCCTCGCACTGGACTAAATTCAGCATAAACTCCAGCAAGAATGAAGCTTCACAGGATAAACGCGTTTCAAAATAATTGTGATCCCTCTTCCTGACTAGAGTCTATATTGAATTCAGCTCAGTATTAGGACTCCGCAATGTCCAAATTCCTATGCTTTGAATTAATATTCCCTAGCAATAAATTAAAAAGCTATATTTTTCATTATTTCATTTAGCGCAAAATCAATTCCACCCAAAAACGCAGCAGCTGCCAAACTTATCCCGATAACAATAAAAGAGTCTTTTATTGCTGTTTTTTTACTTGGCCAGCTAACCTTTTTTGCTTCTGTTTTGACTCCTGTAATATATTTTTTTGTTTCTTTGAAAATACTCATTTTTTATGTGATTATAGTTGTTTATAAATTTCTGATTTTTAAAACAGCCCTTCAGAGGCTATTTATTCATTTTCAAGTTACAACTTCATAATACAAGTATTTTTAGATTTAGTCAATAGCCAGCTAGGTTTGTAGCTTCTTAGGTTTGTAGCTTCTTAGGTTAGCTGATTTTGTACTATTATTTAAACATTACCCCGAGACAGACATTAAATTTTTCTTTACTTTTTAATGTCTTTGTATTTATCTTTCTTCGCTTCTTTAAGCCTTTCAAATATCTTTATAACAAGCGCAATTATAAAAAACAAAAACAGCCCCGCTTCCACGAATAAAATAAACATTACAAAAATTGGCGTATCTTCCATAATTTTATTATTCTTAATTTATCTAATTTTAACAGCAGTCCCGTAAACCAAAACTTCTGAGATTCCGCCACTGATCGTTGTACTTGAAAATCTGACACAAACAATGGCATTCGCGTCCATTTTTTTTGCTTCTTCCTTCATTCTGTCCATTGACTGTTCTCTTGATTCAGCAATGAGCTTTGTGTATTCCAAAACTTCTCCGCCAACAATATTCTTGGCAAAAGCAAAAATATCTCGCCCGACATTCCTTGCTCTGGCGGTATTTCCCCTGACCAATCCTATTGTCTCAATAATTTCCTTACCGGGAATTTTGTCCGTTGTTGCAATAATCATAGTTTTAATTTTAATTTTTTAAATATTTATTGAACTTCGTGCTTTACTTCATTTTTAAATAATAGCATAAACGGATAACCTACATAATTCCTCTCTATTTTTCCTAGTTTTAAATTCTTTAAAAAAATCACCATTTCTTCTGTTATTTTTTTCGGATCTACTTTTTCATTTTTGCCAATATATTCTATCTCCACAAAATTTCCTAGGTCTTTTACTGAATCTACGGCGATTTCATAATTTTTGTGCACCTAAATTTTTCTCATTTTATTAACCGTCACAATAGACTTAAAATTAATTGCATTAAAGATTTTTTTTGCTTTATCCGAATCTTCAACTTTAGTTTCGTATTCATCGCAATAATTACCTTTTCCGTTTTCACCAGAATGCCAATTTTTATAATTTATAGAATAAATTCCATCAGCACTTCTTAGCCTTAACCACTCATTTACAGGTCGTGTTTTTAAGAAATTACGATGTGCTGGAAAAAAATATTCGTCTATTTGATTTTTTTCCGCTTTAAATTCCGCGTTCTTTTCTAAAAACTCTAACAACGGTTTATTGTTTTCAATTTTTACTTGAATTTCAATTTCAATATTATCCATAATATTTATTAGTTTTTATAATAGCAACGGAGCAATTTAATTCAAATCCACCTTTTACTTTTTATCACTACAAAAAATAACATAGACAATAAGACTATAACCACGACCACAAACAAAAACGCAAAAGGATTTCCTTCTAAGGGCAATGCGACATTCATTCCGAAAATACTGGAAACAATTGTTGGAATAGTCAGGAAGATAGTAACAAAAGTCAGAATTTTCATAATTTTATTAAGTTCATTCGTAAGAATTGCAGAATATGCTTCACGAATATTTTTAATTGATCTTGAGCCGGCCCTGGAAAGCTCCATGGTCTGATTGCTGTCCATCACAAGATCTTCCATGATATCTCTGTCTTTTTCATAGATCGTAATATAGCGGCCGCTAAGAATCTTTTCTAAAATATTTATTGCCGGAAATAATGAAGAAACAAAATTATTCAGTGATTCTTCTTCCTGGACTAAAAACAAAATGTCTTTATTCTCCAGGTTGCCGATTTTTATTTTCTTTGATTTTATGTCTTTTAAAATTCTATTTAAATACAGATCATAACTGCCAAAAATTTCCAGAATAATTTTCAGAAGAAAATTTGTTTTGTGCGTGGTGCAAAAATCACTGTTGCTTATCAGAAAACTATCCGTGATCTTGTTTTTTGTTCTGCATAAAGTTATTATATTATCTTTAGTTATCACAACCAAAATCGGCGTAGTTATAATATCAGCATCTTTTTCAATCGGAAATCTCATAATCATATAAAAATTACCAGCCTTATCCGTTTCTATTCTGGAAATTTCATTTTCATCCAGTCCATCTTCAAGAATTGTAAAATCAAGATCCAAAGACTTCGCAAGCGATCTTATTTCCTCTTCGCCTGGTTCCAAGACTGAAATCCAACTGCCTCTTTCTATTTCCTTTACCTTTTTCAATCGCAGATCATTTAGTTTTTTTCTATATATATTGATCATAAAATAGCTCTATAATATAATAAGTTTTTGTTTTTTCATTTCTTGTTATAAGTATAGCCGTTTGGAAAAATATGACAAGAATTTAATTGTCATTGCAAGAAGCCTGAACGAACAAAGTGAATGACGACAAATAGAGACTAGCTTACGATTCTCTAAAAACAATCTTCGCCTCCTCCCAGATCCTGTCATCCCCTTTTTTTGTCTTCAGCCAATACCACCATTCTCCACCCCATAAATACGCCTCTGAAAATTCTATTTTTTTCACATATTCTATATTTTCACGAAACTGTTCCGGGCTCATTGATTTATACTGCTCTTCTAATGGCGTATCTATGATCATCTTTGGTCCCCATGGCTCCGCCTGCAATTCTACAATGATTATCTTTTCCACGCCTGTAATATACATAATGATTGCCGCTTTTATTCTATAAGAAATTGAAGCAATCGGATAATGAACATAGCCAAGATGACCGTTCCAAACAATTCTATACAGAGTTGTTCCAAGAATGTCCGCTCTTTTCGCGGCGCTATACCAAGTGCCAAGCTCGCCGCTATCTGAAATTATAATTGGTCGGCTATCAAGAGAACGGACCAGGGAAATTTCTCTATCAAGAAAATTTTTATCTAATTTTGGACACTCTCCAAAGGCCAGAAAAGGTTCGTTTTCCACCTGCCACGCAACAATGTTTTCTTTATATTTGTACCTCTCCACAACTTTTGTTATTTTCCCAATAAGCTCTTCTTGCCTCTCATATTTATTCAATTTCTCCGCCCATTCTGGAATATGGCACTCCGGCCAACGCGGTTGTTTTTGACCCAGAGAAAGAACTACTTTCACTCCGCGTTTTTCTGCTTCTTCAATTTGCCAATCCAGATCTTCAAATGAATAGCTATCTCTTTCCGCTTCAATTTCTGTCCAGTAAGATGATAATCGCACTCTTTTTGCGCCAGCATCATCTAGTAAAGCCAGGTATGTCTCTTGCCAATCCAATCCCAAATGCTCCGCAAACGGCTTGCTGAACGTTACGCCATATTGAACATCTTCTCTTCTCGGGGCATAAACAAGATAGATCACAGTCACAAAAAAAATAAATGTAATAAGAACTGCAAGAGTTTTCTTTCGCGATAATTTTAGATGTTTATTTATTATTGACATAAGTTTTCTTGTTTTTTTAAAAAATAAGTTTATCACTCTGTATCCTTTTTCCATACGACCGCACAAAAAGAGGCTAAGATCGCTTTATATGAAAAAATAAATATTGATATAAATTTTTATTTTTAAATATATCTTTTAACACCATAGGTGTTCGTGCATAAAAGTAAAGACACTGTGAAGTATTGACGGAGCTGAAAATTTGAGTTATATTTTTTTTAGATATAAATATCAACGGAGGAGTAAGCTTGAATAATAAACAAATAGAAAGTGAATTGAGGTTCGGATTTAAAATAGGTCCGTTAGTGGGAATATTTTTGGGAATATTTGCCCTGCTCATACTAAATGTGTGGTATATTTTACCTCCTATTGGCGCTCCCGACATTTGGGCAGCAATAGTAATTTGGATAGGAGTAGGATTTTCTCCGGTAGTTTTACTTTACAAGCCGTTAGACCTGCGCCTATACCGTCCAAAAAGCCAAGCTTTTTTTATAGGAATGATTATGACTATTGGATTGATAAGTTGTGTCTATAATGCAATAACAGCATATAACATATTACCATATAGCTCATTGGAAACTATTCCTGTTGTAATGTTTGTCATGTTTGGCACATTTATAGGTTTTACTATAAAAACAATAGTGGAACCAAGAATAGCGAAAACAAAAGAAACTGTGCAGTAGGATCTAATCTCTCTACTGTATTTTTTTATCCCCCCAACAAAACCAGTCCAATTCCGATCAAAACAATAGCTCCCACCTTTTGCATGATAACATTTCCCCGGGCTTGTTCGTGATATAATTTTGGAAGTTTTTTGGAAAGAATTATGGCAAACAATAAGACAAAAACATATTGGACAGACTGCAGAGAGTTTATTATTGCCACACTGCTATCTTCAATTGAAATTGCGTAAAAGATCAAAATCGCCGCGACGGCCGCAAGAATTTTGTTTGGTATAAACAAATATGCGGTTCTTTTTTTTATTGTTTCCGGAGTTGAAAATATTTTTTTTCTGTTCTGTTTTGACAAAAGCAGCAGTACAGCTCCAAAAAACCCGCCAATCTGGAAGAGGATAAATCCGTCAAAAAATGATATGTGCAGATATAAATATTTTATCAAAGTATAATATAGAGCAAAGAGAAGTCCTGCGATAGCGGCCGGTAAAAATCCCTTGATCATGGAAAATCTGCCATTGTCCAGCTTTGAAGACAAAAGAAATCCGCCTAAAACGAAAAATGCAAAAGCAAAGAATTGCTTAGTTGTCAAAAGCTCCCCCATAATCAAATAAGACAAAAGAACGGTAAAAATAGGAACAGTTGCCCCGACTACAGGTATGACTCTTGACGCTTCGCCAAGTTTCAATGCCTTATAAAAAATCAGAAGCGCCAAAATAAACAAAGCTCCATTTGAAATCCCGAGAATGAAAAATCCGGTTTCTGGAATCGTAAATCCAACGATCGGAACAAGCGCAATAAACAAAATCTGAAAAACGCCAGAATAAAAAGTATAAGCCACTGGACGCAATACCGTATTTGAAACAATATGCTTGTCAATTATTGAAACAATGGCATTCAGAAAATGAGCGGTGATTGTAATTAGAATCCAGGAAAACATACTAACATTTTAACATATAAACATTTCAACAGATTTAATAAAGTCTGTCGTTCTAAGCGTCGTTCTGAACCTGTCTGCTGATAGGCAGGCTTGTTTCAGAATCATTATTATTTTAGGTCTGATTTATACTATATTAACACCACACTTTCATTTACAGCGCAAACACAATTATTTTTTATAATACAGCTATTGTATTATAAATTCGTTCAAAAGTTTAGTGATTTATAGGTTTGATCAAATGCAAAATACAATAGATTCTGAACTGAATTCAGAATGACATCAACGCATCCTGATAATTCAAATGTTCTAAGAATCTAACAAACCAGTCTTGCATATCTTCGCATACTCTCTCGCGCTCTTGCGAATCTTTGTGCTCATATCCTTATAATTCATTTCAACAAGCCCAAATCTCGGTCCGAAGCCGTCAACCCATTCAAAATTATCAATGAGCGACCAATGTAGATAACCTCTGACATCAACACCGTCTTGGATAGCCCGATGAATTTGTTGAAGATGCTCCATAATAAATTTTGTTCTTTTTTTGTCCTCTTTATCAGCTAATCCATTTTCGGTAATATAGATCGGCAAATTATATTTTTTAAGATCTCTTAAAACATAATAAAGGCCTTCAGGATATATCTCCCAGCCCAAATCCGAAACTTCTTTGTCATCATTTTTAATTTTCAAAGGAGAGAAAGAGAAAGGATCAAATTTTATTCTGTCATGAAAATAATAATTTATTCCCAAAAAATCTTGATAGTTTTTTGTTAATTCCAGAAACAAACGATTTCTGAAAAAATTAAAAGCGTTCGCAACCGCCTTGTTCAAAACAGAATTTTCATCAAAGACATCCACAAAGGAAAGATTTTGCGCAATACCGACTTTCGCGTTTTTATTAATGTCATGTATGGCTTTATACGCTTTTTTATGAGTTTCTATAAAATTATAAAAAACTTTTGGAACAACTAACAAATTATTTTTTTGGGGAGGAAATTTTCCCAAAATATAGGCAAGAGAGGTATAGATCATCGGTTCATTCGTCGTCAGCCAAAGATCAACGACATCATCAAGCTCTTCAACTACGAATCTCGTATATTGCTCAAAATATTCCGAAAATTTTGAGTTTTGCCATCCGCCTTTTTCTGCCATCCACAAAGGAAGAGTCCAGTGCCAAATTGTAACCATCGGACTTATTCCTCGTTCTCTCAGCGCTAAGATCATTTTCCTATAATGTTCAATTTGCTTTCTGTCAAATTTACCCTCTTCCGGCTGGATTCTTGACCAGGAAAGTGAAAAGCGATGAGCATTTTGATTCAATTCTTTTGCCAGATCAAAATAATGCTCATAATTTAAATAATAGTTACAAGCGGTGCGAGCCGGAAATTTCTCCGACCAATCGCAATTCTTGACATTGCCCTCTACCTGATAGGAAGAAACTGAAGAACCCCATAAAAAATCCTTTGGAAATTTTTTTGTTTCTTTTGGCATAAGATATGATTAACTTAAAAAGATCGTTCTATTGCCTCATTGTCAAAAACTATCAAAACCCTTGTCGCCAAACAATTCAGCGATAAAACGATGAAACGATGTAATATCATTATACATTAACTTTTTATTAAATCCAAATAAATATCCGAATAAACATTAATGATTTATTGTCTTATTTATTGACTTATTATTTATTATATGGTAGAAAGAAGACATCCTGATCTTATTGTAAAATAAAATTTAGGACATACTACGGGAGGATTATCATGAAAGAAGAAATAAACAAAACAATTAAAGAGTACACCGACGATCTCGCAGAAAGGTTTATCGAAGACCTAAGAAGAGTTTTAAGCACAGGAATAAGCTCTCAGGAGCTCGTTCGATTATTTTTGGGAGAGAGTGTAAATGTAAGCATTGCTTCTTTAACAAAAACGGACAAAAGAATACACAGCGCTGTTTTCGCGAAAGTAAACGACATTCTTTCAAAAAAAGGAATTTATGTTAAACCTATGAGAAGGGATGGATTTAATTGCCGAGTTTCACTTACTGGAAACTATCCCCCGGGAACACGATGGTTCCATCTTGAAAATAGTGAGTTTATGTTGGAAGATCGCTATTTGATAGAAAACGGAAAGAAAGCTTTTGACGAAATTACAGAAAAGCTTGTCGAAAATATAAAAGAATCCGCTATTTTCCCTGGAGAAAGAGCTGTAAAACTGCGTCTAGGAGAAGCAGTGCATCTTAAAGACATCAATGTTCTGCTTCCGATAAGATCAGAAACTGCGAGAAGAAAGATCATCTCAGCAGCTGTCCGGAAGCTAAAAGAAGTAGAGATAGCGGCAGAATTTAAAAATATCAAATTCACTAGAAGAGAGGAGGGGCATTATGATTGTAAAATTCATTTGATCAATTCCGCTTCTTAAGGCATTATACGATGCCTTTTTTTATTCTTCAACATTTCCCAGATCCTTCTTCACTTCCTCAAACTCATTCTCAACCTTTTTCAGCCTTTCTTTACTGGCTTTGATCAGTTTCACGCCTTCTTTGACTTTCTCAAGCCCTTTTTCAACATCAACTTCTTCCTGCGATTCAAACCAATCCACTATCTTTTCCAATTTTTTAAGCGACTCGCTCAAATTTGTTTTTTCCATATTTTTTTAAGTTAGTTTTTAAGTGTTTTAATAGTCGCTGGTTCCATAGTCCCGATAGGGCTGTGGAACCTATTTGCAGATATCCCGCATTTAGGCTTCACAGGGTTCCGCCGCAATGGAGCCAACAAGCAACTTATTTCCCAACACCTCTCACCTCAGCCTCAATCTTCCCGTCAGAGATTTTTATATCAACAGCATCTCCTTTCCCCACTTGTTTTATGCTTCTTACAATTTTCCCGCCAAATGACACTATGCTATAACCAAGCTTCAATTGCCTTTCCGGATCGCTCGCGTTTATTGCATTTTCAAAAATATTTATTTTGTTTTTTGTGTCTATGATCTTTCGACTATAATTTGAAAATATTCGGCTTGCAGAATCATCAACTGCGTGTCTCGCGCCATCAATCGCGTAATTTATATTTTTAACTATTTTCAAAAAATTATTTTCCGCGTCAGTGAATCTTTGCAGTATATTTTCAAATTTTTGGTTCAGACTAAAAGAAATTCTTTCAATTTTGTGCTTGGATTCATATAAATATTTTTCAAATGAATTTATTAGAATTGCTTCATTGCGATTTAGTTTTTCAAAAGCCTTGTCCCATGATTCCCGAATTGCTCTTGCCGCAGCGGTCGGAGTTGAAACCGCAAGATCAGAAACAAGAGAAACAAGAGAAATATCTTTTTCATGTCCCACTCCGCAAATAACAGGGATATTCAAATCCGCAATTTCCCGCACCAGCGCCTCGTTGTTAAACGCCTGCAAGCTTTCCAAGCTTCCGCCTCCCCGAACTATTACCAGCGCGTCAATTTTTTTTATTTTCCTAAATTGTCTCACAGCTTTTATGAGATCAAAAACAGCTTGTTTTCCCTCAACGCTGGAATCTATAAATTTGATCTTAAATCCATAGCTTCCCAAATTTGTCGTAAAATCCCCTATCGCAGCACCCTTTGATGAAGTTATGAGTCCGATCGTTTCTGGCAGTTCCGGCAAAGATTTTTTTCTTTCAAGAGCAAACAACCCTTCTTTTTCAAGTTTATTTTTAATTTCGTCATAAGCTTTTTTCAACGCCCCTTCTCCCGCAACTTCAACCAGACTTGTTTTTAGACTCAATTTTCCATACGGCTTATAAATTTCAGGTCTTCCGCTTGCAATAATTTCATTTCCAATCTTGATCTTTACGCCGGAAATCTCATATTGATACCGAAAGATCAAACAATTGATAACACTATCATCTTTCTCATCTTTTAAACTGAAATATACCACCTTCTCCCTTTCGTCAACGCTTGTCACCTCGCCTTTCAATCTCACCTCTTCACTCGTCAATTTCTCATTCAAATGATCCAGAAATTCGCTAACGGAATAAATTTTTTCTTTTTGATCCGTTGCGCTAAAATCTAACGATGCGGTGCTCTCTTCTTCCCGCCCTGCCGGAGTCTCTCGCAAAGAACTATGATAAGATTCAGAATTACCCTCGCTTTCGCGAAAACTCCGATTCGCGCTTTGTCTTTCTGGTAAAATTATATTCCTACCAGCCTGTCCGGCAGGCGGGAAAAACGGCTGCCTGCTGTCTATTTTATCATTTCCCAGACTTTCTTTTACCATATCCAAAATCTCCTTGCCATATTTATAATATTTTTTATCTTTTATTCCCTTGATACTTGTCAACTCTTCTCTCGTTTTTGGCTCCATCCTTGCAACATCTTCAATGGCTCTGTTTGGCAACACGCGAAAAATCTCAACCATTTCTCTTTTGGCCGTTGCGTCTCTCCACGCCTTTAATTTTCTGAGGAGATTTGGGTTCATAGATTAGGTTTTTAGGTTGTAACTTCTTAGAACCTGTTTAAAAAGTTTATTTTCGGGTAGATGCGAGCCCTTGCTCGCACCAAAAATAGCTCATCCCAAACGGTTCAAGTGAGGGTTTGAATCTACCCGGTAGAGTTTTTAAACAGGCTCTTAGCTCGTTAGGGATTTAAAATTTTCAGAATATTGAACGAAAAGCGTGCGTTTTATCTCGTCCCCCTGACAAGAGGGAATCAAAGGGGGTTTTGAATATAGATAGAGTTGTAATTATAAAATAAAACTAGAAGAGTTTTGAAAAAATTTATTTAAATTTATAATTCTATAATGCTTTAAAACTCCTCCCAACCCATTCGACTATCGCTTAGGGCAGGCTCTTCACTTATCAGGGAAGGAGTCCCAAAAAAGCTAATCACTCATTCCTTTAATTCTTCGTATTATATTTTCTAGAGCATCATTGCTATCAGACTCCTCTATTTCAGATATTTCTTTCTCAAGAAGTTCATTTTCTTTTTCCAGTTCAGTGGCAATATTTTCAACAGAAACCGGAACTTCTTTGTCACTATTATATAAAAATAATCCCATAAAAACAATAGATATAAATGAAATAAAAATTATTCCAAAAATTAATCTTTTATTTGAACTTATTAAACTTTCTAAATTGGTTACTTTTTTTGCTTTATTTTCTACGCTTCTTACATCTGTTTTATTTTTAGAACGTGAAGAAGCAGCAACTTTTTTTGCCGCATTATAATTCCTCAACAAGTCTTTCTTGTTATCTTTTTTTACACAAATTATATCTTCAACTATTCTCATTTTTTTGCTTTAGTTTTATTCATAATTCTATATTCTAAATTCTAAATTCTTTTTTATACCGCCTTTTCTTTTTCAAAATCTTTCGGCTCGTCAAAAATAAAAATATTATCCGAAAAGAAATTGATTGAGACCTTGTCTCCGGATCTTAGATCGCTTGGAGTTCTTTTCAAGGCGTTCACTTCAGTTCCGTCAAAAAGTCTTATGATATATTGCCATTTGTCTCCTAAAAAATTAACAAATTCAATTGTTCCTTTGATATTCTCTTTTCTGACAGCGCTGTCTATATGTATTTTTTCTGAACGAACTCCCAGGACAACTTTCTTCTTTGAGTTATTTTTCGGCAGCTCAATTACGGCATCCTGAAATCTTACATGATTTTTATCAACCATTTCACAGCGAAAAAAATTACAGCGTCCCAAAAAATACGCAGCAAAAATTGAATTTGGCTTGTCATAGATTTCTTTCGGCGATCCGGATTGAACAACTTTTCCCCGCTTCATCATTATAATATTATCAGAGATCGTCATCGCCTCTTCCTGGTTATGCGTTACATGGATCGCGGTAAGCTTATATTCTTTGATCAGTTTCATTAGATCATATCGAAGAGCGGTTCCAATGCGAGCATCCAAGGCTCCAAGAGGCTCGTCCAGAAGCATCAAGGGAGATTTGGTCGCAATCGCGCGCGCCACGGCAACTCTTTGCTGCATTCCGCCTGAAAGCTCGTTTGGGTAAGCGTTTGCCCGATCATCCAGCCTGACCATTTTCAAAACTTCGTGAATATAATTCTTTGTTTTTTGCGAAAAATTATTTCTGATCATGGGACCATAGCTTACATTATGCCAAACATCCATATGAGGAAAAAGAGAATAGCTTTGAAACACAAATCCTATATTTCTCTCTTGCGTAGGCATATTTGTAATATCTTTTCTGCCAAAAAAAACTTTTCCGCTTGTCGGCTCTTCTAGTCCTGAGATCATGCGAAGCAATGTCGTTTTTCCACACCCGGAAGGACCAAGAAGCGTGTTATAGCTATATTTTTTTATTTCCAGACTGACATCGTTAACGGCAACGATAATTTCTCCTTTCGTTGCTTCATTTATAGAAATGAATTTTTTGGTAAGTTTTTTTAATTTTATATTTGGCATATATTTAGATTATTAGGTTGTTAGATTATTAGGCTTGCTAGAACTTTAAATTATCAGGATATATTGATGTCATTCTGAATCCATTCAGTAAACCCAGGACAAGCTTAGTTCAGAATCTATTATGTATTAGATTTCAATCTATCCTGTTTATATTAACTTTCACCTAAACTATAAATACAACTATTTCTTGTATGAATATTGTAATTGTGTTTTCGTTCCAATCAAAATGTTTGATGATTTATTGAATAAATTAGTGTAATAATTGAAAGATTCTGAACTAAATTCAGAATGACACCTACGCATCAACCTATGAATAACTCAGCAAATCCTGGTTTCTTGTCCCTAATTAAATTAATTTTTCATTCCCGACGCCAGTTTTTTAATTGTTTTTCTCTCCTGATAGCGGAATTTATATCATTCGTCGTTTCATAATAAACTAATTTGTTAACTTTGTATTTTTGAGAGAAGCCCTCTACTAGACTATCTTTGTGCTCGTACATTCTTTTTGGCAAATTACTAGTTACTCCAACATACAAAACATTATCATTAACATTCGTTGAGATATAAATATAGTATATTTTATTTTCCATAATTTTAAACCTAATTCCTAACCCACTAAGGGCTAATCCCTAATTCCTAATTCCTAACCCACTAGCATCTCTTCGTCTTCTTCAACATTATCAAAAACACAAACGCGATCATAAACAAAACAAAGCATATAAATCCAGCTTCCGCAATTTGTTCTTTTTCAACTAGATCAACTATTAGAACCGAGATGGTTTTTACGTCATTACTCACAGCCAGCGTTGCTCCGGTTTCCGACAAGCTTCTCATAAAAGCCATAATGCTCCCGGCAATTATGGCGGGCAGGATCAAGGGAAAGAGAATTGATGTCAAAACTTTGCTTGAATTCGCGCCAAGACATAAGGCCGATTCTTCTATCTTAAAATCAACATTTTTTATCGCCGCGACAACAGGCTTTACAAGAAGCGGAAAAGTAAAGCTCAAGTGAGCAAAAATAAGAATCAACAATTCATTAAAGTGCAGTCTCCCCCAAAACATAGCAAGTGAAAATCCCAGCGCGCTGGTCGGCACCAAAAGAACAATGTCATGCATGCTTTCAAACAGATTCGCCAGTTTTATATTTTTGCTTCGCGCGATAAAATATGCCATAGGAATCGCAAAAATAAGCCCGATTAGCGTTACCGAAAAAGCGATTCCAAAAGAAATAACGAAACTTTCTAAGATCTGCGCGTTAAAAACAGGATTAAAATTCAAAAAATTATAAAAAATAATATAAAAAGTCGGAATTATTATAATGATCGCAAGAAACGATCCGAGAATAAGATTTCTAATTTTGTGCAAATCACTTAACGATCTTTCAAGTTTTGGATAAGCGACTTCAAAATTAAAATGTTTCTTTCTTGTTAAAAATTTTGCAAACACAAGCACGAAGAGGGCTGACAAAATAAGAATGATACTGGCAATCGCTGCCTCGGGAATATCTCCAGAATGCTTTAGATTAACAATAAATACTGGAGCGGTCATTGTCGCAGCACTTGCAACCATCATCGTTGCTCCGGTTTCCGACAAGCTTCTTGTAAAAGTAAGAACTGCTCCGACAACAACTCCGTCTTTGAACAAAGGAAGATCAATCGTTCGAAATAAACTGAAAGAAGACGCGCCAAGCGTTGTGCCAGCCTCGTTATAAGTTTTGTTGATCTGTTCAATTGAGGCCACAACTGAGCGAACCATATAAGGAATCGTAAAAATAATATGAAGTAAAATTATAAGAACTAATCCCCTGCCAATATGCCAAAACTCTCCCCAAAACAAGAATACTGAAAGCCCGAGAGCCGCTGTCGGAACAATCAGAGGTAGGTCAATAAGATTGTCCATCCACGCTTTATATTTGCTTTTTGTATTGACGAAAACCCACGCAAAAGCAATTCCAAAAAACAAATTAACGCTCGTCACTATAAAAGCCACCAAAAAAGAAATTTTCAATACACCGAAAAGCTCGCTTGAAACAGTAAGCTTTCCGCCGAAAGCAAAACTAAGGACATATACCGCTGGCAAAAAAATAACGGTAATAAAAAACAAGAATGTCGCGAAATAGATTAGATGTAAAAAATATTTTTTATAACTGAACATGATTTAGGTTTTTAGGTTGTAGCTTCTTAGCTTCTTAGGGTTCTAGGACTTGTTAAAATATATTGATATTATCCCGATTCGCCAACTGACGAAGAATTGTCATCTCAAAGGAGGTGCGACTAAGAGATCTAAGAGTTAAACAAAGTTCACTTTAACTTTTCTTATTTCTAGCATAGTATAGTTTCCAGACCTCTCATACGTTTTTAGATAAATGCAACTATAAAACTCAAAATTAACAAATATAGTGTATTTTACAACGGCC
>JAGLOZ010000020.1 GCA_023137595.1 Minisyncoccota bacterium
ATATCAAAATCATTCAATAAAAACTCATCAATCTCTCTTGAACTTGGTTCAGGCGGGAAAGCTTCGTGGGAATTTTTCAAGGATATTCGGAAAATTATGGGTTATACGGGAAAGTGGAAGAATACTGATGATGATGGTGCTGTATTTGATCTGGGAAAGGACAGTCCTTTAGATAAAGGACTGTCCTTGGGTTCGTGTAAATTAGTTTTTACGACTGACGCTTTTATAGTTGATCCGCTATTTTTTAAAGGCGGGGATATTGGAAAGATCGCCATGTGCGGAACGATAAACGATGTTTCGGTGATGGGAGCTGTGCCGATCGGAATTTCTCTGAGTTTTGTGATCGAAGAAGGATTTCCGGCGAAAGATCTGGAAAAAATCATAAGATCAATTGACAAAGTTTCACGCGAAGCAAGAGTTCCGGTTGTGACAGGGGATACAAAAGTTACTGAAAAAGGAAAGATTGATAAAATTGAGA
Source organism: Minisyncoccota bacterium (assembly GCA_023137595.1). Lineage (GTDB taxonomy): Bacteria > Patescibacteriota > Minisyncoccia > JAHIHE01 > JAGLIN01 > JAGLOZ01. Next base: position 479 of record JAGLOZ010000020.1, read on the forward strand.
TTACAACTGCCGGTGTCGGACTGGCAAAAAATATAATTGAAAACAGTGGCGCAAAGCCGGGAGATAAAATTATTGTCTCTGGAAATCTAGGTGAGCATGGAGCGGTAATTCTGAGCCACAGGTTCAACTATAAAACAAAGCTGAAAAGTGATTGCCAGTCAGTCTTAAAAGAAGTGCAAAGCGTGGCAGAATTTTTGAATGCTTGCAAAGATCCGACTCGCGGCGGGCTGGGAGAAAATCTGAATGAGATCGCCGAGAAATCAAAAGTGAAAATTGTTCTTGATGAAAAAAATTTGCCTTTTAAAAAAGATGTGGTCGCGATCAGTGAACTTTTAGGAGTGAATTTATTCGCATTTCCATCCGAAGGAAGGTTTATTGCCAGTATTCCGGAAAAATTTGCCGATAAAGCAGTCAAAAAACTTCAGAAATATAATTCTGAAGCGAAAATCATAGGCAAGGTTGAAAAAGGAAGAGGCGTATTTCTGAAAACTTCTATTGGCGGATTTCGACCCATTGAAATGCCGCAAGGTAAATTGATACCGAGAATTTGCTAAGCAGGTTTTAAAAAGTTGACAATATATATTAAAATTATTATACTCAGAATGCTTTATGTGAATTGCTGGAGGACAAATAAGATGACAAAAATAATAATATTGTTTTTAGGAGTTGTGCTGGCGCCATTTGGTATGTTAATGTTAGTACTTATTCCTTCTTTTTTTCGAGTTACATCAGAAAATAGCTATTTTTATCCTGTGTATTATCTTTGTTTAGCTGCCGTTTTTTTTGGAGTGTACTCTATATGTTTTCTCATACATGCCATGAGCAATAGTATATATGTTAATAATTTAGCTTTTGATAGAGAATATTACTTGATAGGAAAAATGGAATATGCAGGCGAAATTTTCGCGCTTTTGAAAGAAACTATTGATGGAATACCTGTTCTTGCTATAATTCCCAAAAAAAAGTTTCCTTCTGATGAAATAATTAAAGATAATTCATCAATAATATTGGGAAGTTTATTCTTTGAATAATCAAAAGGATATCTTTATTTTCGAAAATAAAAACAATTTCCTGTCGAGAAAAATTAACTCGCAGGATTTTTTTTGTTAATTTAAAATATAAAAAACGATCTGCCCGAAAGCAATTCCTTCATCACCGCGAGGGATTTTTTTTGATGTATAAACGTCTTTATTCTCTAAATATGAAGATATAATTTTGTTGTTTGCCATTCCGCCGGCAAGAAATGAATCTGGAATCTGGAATCTGGAATCTGGAATATCTGAAACTCGGTTTCCTATAGGAAACCGAGTTTCTTTTGCGCATCTCCTTATTATCTCATAAAACCCTCTGGCGATACATTCCTGCGCTGTGGCGGCCAATCTTTTTTTATCTTTATGAATATTTTTTAGCAAATATTCAAATAAATAAGTCGTATTTATGATCTTTCTTGATTTATAATTCTTAATTCTTAATTCATAATCCTTATACGGTAAAGTTGAATTTTCTTCAAGAAGTTTCGTTGCTTCATGTTTAAAATCACGTTTATTATCGGCGAAACCAAGAAGAACTGAAACAGCGTCCAAAATTCTCCCGGTGCTTGTAGTTTTTTGGCAGTTGAAATTTTGTTGAAGCTGGTTATATAAAAGTTCAAATTCATTTTCTGTATAGAATTTTTTCACATTTTCATAAACTTTTTCTTTCGGCAGAAATTTACTTAAGATGCTAATAAGCATTCTAGCAGGTTCCTTTACCGCTAAATCTCCGCCGATCATTGTCTGTTCTTCGAGAGAGCTAATGCGATTGATGACCAAACTGGTACTTTTCGTTTTTCGTTTTTCGTTTTTCACTTGAAAAACTTCTCCTCCCCAAATATTTCTGTCAAAACCAAACCCCGTTCCATCAGAAGCAATGCCATAAAATTCTTTTGGTATAACAAGACTTAAATTCTTGATTCTTGATTCTTGATTCTTGATTCTTATAATATTATCTCCAACTGTTGAAAAAATATGCGCGATGTGATGCTGGACTTGTATATGAGGAATTTTTAATTTTTTTGACAATTCACTTCCAAAGACCGTTGAATTATAAAATGGATGAAAGTCAGTTAATATTATGTTCGGTTTCTTGGTTTCAATTTGTTTTAAAATAGCTTTATTAAAATTTGCTAAATTTTTTACATCCAGAATATCTCCGAAATTTTCAGAGATATAAATCTTTCCATTATCGTAAAAACAAAACCTTCCCACAGATTCAGCTCCAAGGGATAAAATACATATTTTTTTCTTGATGGGAAAATTGAGAATTTCTTGCATTGAGGTTATTTTATTTATTCTCTATAGCAGTACCTTGAATTTATTAGTTTATTGTTCTGGATTTAATTCAGAATCTTCGTGTAAGCAAGGGTATGTTTGCTTATTTTAAGCTAAATGTAGCATATAATAGATTCTAAAACAAGTTTATTCCGAACTTTTTATTCCGAACTTGTTTTAGAATC
>JAGLOZ010000021.1 GCA_023137595.1 Minisyncoccota bacterium
ATTTTAATATCTTTAGTCTTTGATCTGCTTTCTTAGTTATCATATGATTAGGGTAATGTTTTAACCCATAATTATACAATCTAGAGAAACCTTTGCAATGACCATATTTGAATCCTAATTGCATATATTTAGCTTATTTGGATTCCAATATGTGAGTGAACTTATTCAAATATGTACAAGATGAATTACTTTAAATTCAACCAAATAGATTCCTCCCAGCTAAAGTCTCTCTCCGGAGGACTCCAGCGAAATAGGGCTAGCTGCTTTCTTGTCGCAGTCCCCTGCGAAGAGACTGCGACAGGGCGGAATGGTGAATTTAAAATAATATCACTATACTATCTTTTTAAATTTATGACATAAAAACAAAAACATGATATTATATACTTAGTTTCATATTTATTTTTAACCAAACACTATGTTTAAAAAAATATTTTTCAGCTTTTTGATTGCTGTTTTTTTGTTGCCAAATCTTGTTCTAGCTGATGGGATGATGATCAAGTCCGATCCTTATGGAAATCGCTGGGACTTTGCGAGCGAAAGCAATCAACAAGCCTATATTAATTATGAAGATGGTTGGGAAAAATTAATTTTGAGCGTTGGGTTAGAAGAAACGGACAGTGAAGCGGTTTGGATCTTTCCGGTACCGGCAAATCCTGAAAGAGTTATCATTGATGTTCTGACTGAAATGCCAGACTTAAGAGGCGAAGAAATAAATAAAAAAGCAAAATCAGAGTTAGAAAATATCAAAGAACTGTTATTAATGACTCAGATCTATCCCACATTTTTTACATCACTTACTAAACCAGTAATGTTATCAGCACCAACCAACAAAAGTTGGGAGCTTAGCGATTCAGTCGGATACGGACGCCAGTCAGATGTAATAGTATATGAACATCTGGAAAAAGAAGGAATTACTACTGAAATTATCACAGCTAGAACAAGTAAAGGTTTGCAGGAATATTTCAAAAGCAAGAATTTAAATATAGAACAAAATTCAATTCCCGCGTTAAATCATTATATTGGCAAAGAATTCACTTTTATCGCTTCATGGATCTCAAAAAACTCTGCGACAAAATCTAGTTCAAGACAAAAAGGCGTTTTTGTCACTTTTCCAACAAAAAAAATATACTATCCCCTGATACTAACCAGTGTTTATGGCAGTGAAAGAATTCCAACAACAATTAGAATAATGGGATTTGTCAGTCCAAAAGTATTCAAAGACATAAAAAATTATACGGAAATAGAATATTATATTGATAATAGTATCTATCTGAATATAGACAATTTTTTCAGCGGCAACACGAAAAATGTCAAATATACAAAAATTGAAATGAACGCTCCCTCAAAACTATTAACCGAAGATCTATGGATAAGCGCGAGACAGCCCCTCCAAACATTTTTTCCTTTATTCATTAGTCAGCACCCATTTACAACAGGAATTATTCTGTTAGTCTTAATTTCGATATTAGCTGGCGCGCTAGCAGGTTTTATTGTTTTTTGTGAAGTAAGAAACAAAAAAGGAATTCTTAAATTTGGCTTGCTTGGCCTGCTTAATTGTTTTACTATTATTGCTCTGATTATCAGAATACATTCTTTGAAAATAAAAAAGAGTGATGAGAAAAATCAAGAACTAATTAACAAATTGAAAGAACAAGGATATTTGATACACAGAAAAGACAGTAAAAGAAAAATAGTTTTTATTTCTCTTTATTCTATAACTTACATCATATTAGTTATTTCAATTCTCGGATTGATAGAGAAAATCTTGTAAAAACTTCTAAGATTCTCTTTTGCAGAAACAAACCCTAAATTCATTCGCTCCAGTCAGAAGACTGGAGCGTTTTTGTTGTGAAAAATAGACATAAGAACACATATCTGTCTACTGAACAGGCAGGCGACATTCGCGAATGTCGCCTGTGCTTAGATGAATTATTAAAATATTGTTCAAGATCAATAATTATCAACACTTCCGACCAAACCACTGCAGAAGACTAATTGCTTTTGCAAAATAAAAAAGAGAGATAAAATCTCTCTAGACAGAAAGTGTTGTTCGTATTCTCGGCACATAATCAGGAACAACCAAACTTTCCGGATTTTTTCCATCCCACCTGATCTTGCCCTCCAAAACAAGATTTGTAATAAATGCCTGCCATCCATGCTCTATTCTATTGACCTCCGCGCCAATTTTGTCCGCATCGTAATCTGGTTCTATATGAACAGGAAAACTGAAAAAAAGAGGACCCTCGTCATACTCGTCAGTGACAAAATGCATCGAAACGGCGCTAAAAGCTATTTCCCCCTGACGATAAGCTTCAAGAATCTTCTCATGCACGAAATGACCATACATTCCCCTCCCCCCAAACTTAGGCAATGGACCAGGATGAATATTGATAGTTTTTGCTGGATCCAGTCCTTCCGTCCGTTTTAACCAACCGGACAAACAAATTAGATCCGGCTTATATTTTATCACGATCTCATTATACAAGGATTTTGTATATTCTCCTGAAAAATAACAAAACTCAACTCCGAACCTGTCCGCTATTTTTCGAACCCCGCCATTCTCATGATTTGACACAACTGCGATGATTTCCGCCCCGAGTATTCCTGTTAACGAGTTTTCAATGAGTTTTTGAAATCCTGATCCTCCCCCGCTTTTGCTTCCCGAAGCAAACACTAGTATTTTTTTCATTTTTTTCATCCTCCTTGTTTTTGATAGCATCTAGCTATCTATTTTCTTTATTCTACATAAGTATATATTTTTTGCAAGCGTGAAATATCAGAAATATCATTCTTTATAAAAAATACTAAGACAGATTTAAATATAAACTATCTTAAATAAACTGAACTAAACTTTACACATTTTAAAAGCCCAACTTCAAAACTTTAAAGCCGGACTCCTAAAATACTCATTATTAAAGTTCCTATGCGATAGATTTCTTTATATTTTTTAAATTTATCTTTTTTTATAATTATTTAGACGAAAAACATCAACTCTTGTTTATAAAAGTTGCAACACGCTTTTTCTTTATTCCCCTATTCGCGCGAATTAGAGAATGTGCTAACAAAAAACTTTTTTATTATGACATTAGGTAATATCATAATACTGCTAGCTTTTTAAGCGGGAACTAACCTGCCAGCCTACTGGCAGACAGGCAACCCGTTTTTTTGTTTTGAAGAAGCAGAAAGTTTTTTGTGTTTTTTAAAAACCTTTGAAACTGACTGCAATCCGGTTCCCGTATAATTTTTCAATATTCTATCGGAGAAAATCAAATAATCCAAACAATTTTTCAAGCCCGTCGTAAGCTGACGCCGACTCTCCCATGACATAGCCATTCTTTATGTCCTCGCTTTTATAACTGATTTCATTCTCTTTTTTAAGAATAGTTTCAGAAGCCTCTTCTTGAGAAGAAAGCGATGCATCCTTGACCAAGCCAAACAAATTGCTGTTTGGATAAAAATCAACCGAGTTCTTGCTGTCAGTTCCCGTTATTTTCTCCACATCTTTCGGTTTTTCAATTTTCAGCGGCTTGTTAAATTCACTAAGCAAAAAGTTAAGATCAAAGCCAACTTCTATTTTTCCTTTCGGTCCCATTTCTTCTTCAAGAAGATCATAAGCGTATTCTTCGTAATTTCTCTTTTCGCCTTGTGGCTCTATGCTAGTCTCCGGACAGACAGAACCTCTAATTTCTTCCTGGACATATCCGCTCTTTCCCATGGAATCAACGCACCATTTATCGGTTGTTGAAATCATTTCTTTCCAAATTGCGTAAGAATCTTTGTTTGTTATAACATTCTCCGGCTTTATTTTTTCCGCATAATAAGAAGGAACGCTAAAGCCATTATAGCTTTCTGTAGATTCATAATGACTCTCTAATCTTCCTTCAACATAGTTCATTTTTGATTTAATGCTACTGTCTTCTTTTTTCGCCTCAGTTTCTCCGAATGCTTTGCTAACGATCCGTTTATAATCTTCCGTATCGTAATTTCCGACAACCTTGACTTGGCGCAGAAATTTATCTTTCTTTCCTATCCATAATTCAATTTCAATATTTTCGAAAATTTCGTCTAACAGCTCTTCTTTTTCTTCATTTTTTAAATGTTCAATTCCATAACCGTTTTCTTCTGTCCGGGACTGCAATTCTTCTATCAAATTCGCAAGGCCAGCACTGTCTAATTTCACTTTATAATGATATACTTCAACATTTTCCAGTTTTTCGTCTCCTATATCCTTTTCAAATTTCAATAATTTATATCTACCGTAAATTTCATCAATTTCTTTCGGGCTTAAAGAACTAGAAATATCAGCAGAATCAAAATCTCTCTTATTTGGCAATTCCGCCATAACCCATTTATTCTTATAATTATTTAATTCGTGTCCAAGCATCATTCCCATTATACCCAGATCATAGTCATTCAACCTGTAATACAAATCGTCTTCTCCTATGGTTATGTAATCCATATTAAGAGAAACATCTTCGCTTCCTCCTTCAGAAAAAATATCCATTTCAAGATCCAGATTAAAACGCGTTTTTATATTATCCAAATCTGTTTCATCCGCATATCCGGCAAGCACTAAATTAACAGTAGAAGAAACATCAATGGGAATGTTTTGATTTTCGGCCATCACTGACGCATTGACTTCCATTTCTGCATCAAATTTGACGGTTTTTATATTTTTCATCGCTTTTCTTGAGGACTCTATAACTTGCTCGGGAGTTTCTTTCGTGTAAACATATTTTTTTTCTTTATAATCTCTTCCGTTTTCTTTGTCCATTAACAGAAAAGACAAAGAAATAATAAAGATCGCTAAAAAAATAAAGCCCGCAATAAACAATATGACAAAACCATTTCCTTTCTCTCCTCTTTTCTGTTCGAAACTCTTGATTCTGTTTACGCTTTTTTTGTTTTTGTTATTTTCATTTTTCATTTTTTTCTTTTTAAGAATTAAATATTTGAAGTAACGGCACAGAACCAACCCGCGCCAAAGCACTTACTTTGAATTATTTACAAAAACCACCTATTGTATTTTTACTTTTTTATTTAATATTTATTTATTCTAATTATAACACACTTTCTTCTTTATTTCACTCATTCCACCATTCGCACGAATGAGGGGTATGAATAATTATAAAAGAGGTGATACATGCACAGGGGATATGCTTTTGTTTGTATGGTAATATATATTACCATGCCATTGGTTCAATGTCTCTGACTTGAACCTCTTAACAAACGCGAACAATATTTTCATCAAAATCTTTTTTTTCGTCCATTTTTAATCGTTGTTAAACATTAATTTTTCATTATAAACAAATGCTTTATGTTTTCTGATTCACTCCGCCAAATTAACCAATTTTCCTTCAAGAAAACTTTCAATATTATTGATCATTTTGTCACTCCCAATTCTTGCCGTTATGTCATTATTATAGGCGATGTGAGGAGTGGCCAGTATTTTTGGATTTTTTTGAAGTTTTTTATAATATGGATTATGAACATCTCCGATTCGAACATCTCC
>JAGLOZ010000022.1 GCA_023137595.1 Minisyncoccota bacterium
TATTTTCTGGAAAAATCACTGTACTTACATTATTTGGATACAAATACACTGATTCTTCAGTGATCTTTCCGTCTATTTCTGTGGAAGAAATTCTTCCCAGATAATATTCGGTTCCTGGAATTTTTTCACCAATTTCCAGAAAGATCATTCCTGTTTCTGTTTCTATTTCTATTTCTGTGTTTTGCGAAAAAATACCAACAAAAACTGCAACCGCTATGATTGCAAATAATAATATTGTTGTTTTCTTGTTCATAATACCATCCTCCTGTAAATGCTAAACTATCTATTAATCTAATAAACAGTTTGCCATTTACAGGATCTTTCTTTCCCTTTTTCAAAGAACATTTTTTATCGCTGGCTTCACACTTCCACCCAAGTCGGACAGGCCCGTGTGGAGCCTTTTGTGATCTCACTTCTGATTTGTTTTTGGAGTTCAGCCCTGCCTATTCGGCAGGCACATTTTAACCTGCAAAAAAATTCTCATTTTCTACCGCGCTCCAAATTATATTCTCAATGCGCGGAAGGTTAAAATGATCTAACCTCCGCACACCTCAGCTATGTAAACATAGAGATCGATGTAAATGAGTTTGGGTATTGTTGGTTTGACGGTGTTAATTGTAATTTCTACCGTAACCTCAACTCTCTCCTCGTTTACATCGATCTATATGCTTTTTTAGAACAAAAAACAGCTAGGATCGTTTCTTTAAAAAGAGAGTTTCCTAACCGTTTTTTTATATAAAAATTTGGTTGGCGCATTATTAATTGAATCTATATATTAAGACAATAGATTCTAATAACTCTCTCCTCAAAGAATTAATAAATGTATTTAATTTTCAAACTACTCTGATCTTCATCGTAACTACGCAGTCTAGCATATTTTTTGAATGTTGTCAAGGGCTTGGGTTTAGCCGTTTTGAGATTAATTTTTAACAAGTTTTATCCTATATGCGTAGAGACGCAGCACTGCTGCGTCTCTACAGAGTATAAACAATATTTTCAATTCTATTTCAATTTATTTATTTTGTTGCTTTCAATAACCGCCATTCCGATAATCAGCCAAAACATCAAGGACAAATCATTTTTCCAGTAAGTTGTATCAACAAGTCCATGAATTAAAATATAAATCATTAAAACAATGATAAAACCGTAACAACGAGGCATTGCCTCGTTCCCAAAACGATTATATTTAAAAAACCAACTTAAAATTAAAATAAAACCGATAAAACCGATAAAACCTGTCTGCAAATAAAAAGCCAGAAATATATTATGAGGCTGGGGGACCGCCCATTCCAGATATGGCTCATTAAATTTTTCCGCATAAGAAAGGTATGTTTTTTGAAAAGTTCCCGGACCAATTCCGAAAATGGGATTGTCTTTTATAATTTCTCCCGCCGAGTTCCAGATCATCAGGCGCGAATGAAAAGAAGAGCGATTGTCAGAATTTATTATTTGATCAAATTTATTTGAAGATATAAAAATAAAACTTGTAAAAATTAAAGAAAGAAAAATTATTAATAATAATTTATCGTGTAGAAATTTCAATAATTGTATTCTACCCGACTTTAGCCGCCAGTCACTTTGAAAGACAATGGGCCTAAAGCTTCGCAGTCGTCGGCTAAAGCCGCGTAGAAAAGATAATACATCTTGTGTATGCGCCACTAGGTTTAATTTATTTTTTTTGTTATTTTTATTTCCAACTGCCAACAAATAAACAACTCCCGCGAATATTCCCAAAAACGCGCCATAAGAATAGGTAAAATATAACGGGACAAAAATAATCAATAAAAAAATATTTAATACCAATCCTTGTCTACCGACAGGCAGATACTGAATACGGAATACTTTTCTATCTAAACTTCTTCTATTTAACAAAAAAAATAATATAATCAAAAATATAGGAGAAATATACATCGCCAAATGATTCGGCGAGAGATAAAACGCATGAAGTCTCCCATCAAATGTTAGCTCTCCAGTATATAAGTAATAAAGACTTACTAAAGAGACAATTATTCCTGAAAAAAGCCAGCTTGTTAAAACCAAATCAATGTGTTTTTCTTTTTTAATAACACTAATAAAAACAATAAAAAACAAAAACGGATCAGCAAACCAGCCTTTGAAGATTCCAAGGCTGGTTTTTGAATCGGAGGAATAAAATGTTGAGACTATAAGACCTAAAAATAATAATGCGATCCCAATTGATAAAATAAAGTTGTTTTTATACAGGCGGTTAAAACCGCTAAAGCCCTCAGCTAAAGCCGAGTAGAAATTTCTATATAATAATTTTCTAATTTTGATTGAAACCCAAACTAAAAACAAAATATAAATCATTATTTCCAAAGCAGTCGTTGGGATTCCACCGACTGAAAATCTTATGAGATATAATGGCATTGAGAAAATGACAGCATAAATGCCGTGTCTAATGTTACGCAAGCTCATTGCGATAAATGTGAAAAAAAATAATATTAGAATTATATCGTTCATAAAAAATAGCTATTTTATAAAATTCATAAAGTAAAATTATATGTCGTTGTAAAAAGATATGACCCTTGCAAATAACAGTTTAAATTATAAACCCAAAATTACAAATAACCAATCCCGAGTACTCAGAACAATAACCAATCCGCCAGCTGGCGGACAAAATGCCTAAAACAAAGTTTTGAATTTATTTGGAATTTGAGATTTTGAATTTGATGCTTGGCGATTTGCCTCATTGTCCTATCACTATATTTATTCAGTTCTGATTCATTTTTATCATTATCACTGACAACGAAACAACAACCATAAGAGTCGCCAGGATCGTTGGAGAATAAATCGGAGTATCAAAAAATGAATGCGCGGAAAACCATACCAACGAACCAACTAATCCAAAAGATAAAGCACGCAAAAAAACATCTTCAGATTTTTTGCCAGTTTTAAATAATTGCCAGATTGTAATTCCAATTAACGCCAGCCAGACGAGCAAAGCAAAAATTCCCATTTCCGCGCCAATATCTAAATATAGATTATGAGCGTAAATCGGAGTCCTGTATTCAACTGTTGGATATAAATAGATTGAATAATTTCCTATTCCAACGCCAGTAAAAAAATTATCGCTAAAAACTTCCCGACCCTGATTCCAATTTTTTATTCTTTCCGTGTTTGACCCTTCATTAAAATCAAATGACGATAAAAATCTGTTTACGATTGATTGATTGCTAAACATTATAAATAAAATAGAAGTTCCCGCCACTAATCCTAAAATTACTTTTTTATTAAAACTTATATATCTCCAAAGTAAAATTATAGTTACGCCAATACCAGCGATCATGCCTATATATCCTCCGCGAGAGAATGTTAGAAGTTCGGCGAGAAGCATTGTGAAGAGAATGAGATATAATAATTTAGAATTAAAAAACGTACATTTGTCATTCTGAACTTGTTTCAAAATCCTTTGTTTATTACCGCAAAACATTCCTATCCACCTTATAATTTGTTTTGGAAACTGAAGACTGGCTAAGCCTTTACCGACAACAGATTCTGAAACAAGTTCAGGATGATTGTCTTTGTCTTTTTTCTCAAATAATACAATTCCTAAAATAATTGGAATTAAAAGCCCTAAATAAAAAGAAAACATATGCGGATCAGGAAAAAGAGAGAACGCGCGAAGCACCGTCGCACCGCCAATATTTACCAGCCAGCTTGGGTTTGAAACGACTTCTGCTCCAAAAGTATTACCATAAAAAACAGGAGACACAAATTTGCTCCAAAACCTTATGATCGGATCAATACCAATAAAAAATTGCAATAAAAACTGAGTTACACCGATCAAAGACAGAACAAAGCCGCTCATAAAAAGTGCGTCTAATGTTCTGTAAAGATATTTTTTTTTAATTTTAAGAGATGTAATAATAAAATAAAGAGGAAAGATAGAAAGAAAGACAAGAATTTTTCTAAAAGCTCTCTCTATATCCCATGCCTGTGACACAGAGAAAACCGCGATAAACAAAAACAAACAGATCAGTAGCGTTTGCAAGTTAAACCTTATGACAAATCTTTTCTCCGCCAAAGATCTTATGATCCAGACCGCAAAAAGATATAAAATTAGAACTCTTCCAGAAGCAAGATCAATTCCAGCAGAAATATTCAAAGCAACTTGAAAGGGAATATAAAAAATTAATAAAAATAAGACTTGGTTGAAATATTTGAAAGATATTAAAATGAATAAAATTAAAGCCAGCAGAAATAAAACCGACAGACTATAAAAAGAGATCATCAGTCCCGAAAAAACCGCCAATACAAAAATAATTGGATATTCAAGATTTATTTTTCTGAGATTTAGAAGCATTTTTATAGCTTTAGTATTTGCATATTTGCAAATTGTCATTCTGAACTTGTTTCAGAATCTTTATTATTTTAGGTTTTAATTTATTCTATTTAATATTATTTTTCATTTAAAGCGAAAACGCTGTTATCTTTATTATAAAAATACAATTATCGTATTTTCAATTTATTCAAACGGTTAGTGATTTATAGAATAAAACAGCGTAACAGATAGAAGATTCTGAAGCAAGTTCAGAATGACAGGTTTTCGCAAGTGATTTAAAGCAAGAAAGGTCTAAGACTAATGCTATTTTACAACCCTACACAATCATTATGAAATATTATTCAATTTGAGGCAAATAAAAAAACTACTCACAATAAAATTATAGTAGTTTTTTTACTCAATTGATTTACAAAATTGCTCAGATTTATTAGTAGAAATTCATATCAGCGCTATTGTTCGCTTAATTTCTCTTCTATGACCTTTCTAATGCTTTCTTCTCTTTCTTCTTCATTTTTATTATCTTCCAGCCATTCTCTAAATTTTTCAGAAATACCTTTTTGAAATTCCCCATTCTTTAATAATTTCGCAAATATCATAACTAGGACCGCCTTTTTTCCTCCTAATGTGCCACCTAACTTTTCAAGTAATTCTCCCGCCTTGTCTATATTATCATAATCCTCTTCTTCGTTTTCAGGAAGTATGATTTTTGCCATTTCTTTCCACTTTTCAGCATAACTAAATTTTTCTCCTTCAAGCTGTTTTTTTTCAATTTCGATTGCCTTTTTCATAAGTGGAATTAAAAGAATGCTAACAGCCGCTATTCTTTTGTCAACTAAACTGCCTAATTTTAAAGCTTCTATGTTTATCTTCCCCATGGCTACCGAAACTTTTCTAAATGCGTCTTTAAGAGTGTCTTTGTCTATACTCTCAAAATCTATATCTATACCGATATTTTCCTTTATTGCTTCCGCTATTTCACCTATTTTCACATAATTTGCATCAACAATCTCTTCAGCAAAATTAAGTTCTTTTTCTTCTTCCGTTAATTCAAGGCTCTCTTTATTATCTGTCGTTATTTCTTCCGGCTCTATATCATCTGGCTTTTTAATTTGTGACCCCATTCCATCTTCAATGCCCATATTTTTAAAATTAATTTATTAAATTTTTGAACACATAAAAATCTTTCCTAATTTGATTCAAGTTTAACATATTTTATGCCAAAAATCAATAATCTTTCTTGCCCACCAACTTCTCAATTTCCTCCTTTGAAACTCCGCCGATGAAATAGATTGTTGAAAGATAAACAACAGCGCCGAAAATAATAAGATAAAAAATATTCAGATAATTGAAATGATAAAGCGCAAAAGCCATCAAAGAAGAAGCAAAAAATGCTTTAAATAAAACTGCAAATGAAGGAATAAACTTTACTGATTTATAAACAACAAAAATCATTAAAATTGTAACCAACAATTCCGTCGCCACCGTTGTTGCCGCGGCACCAAAATATGAATAGCGAGGAATAAAAATAAAATTGGTTATAATATTAAAGATCATTCCAACAAAATATATTTGCGCTAAAGCTTTTTGTTTATTGGCGGCAATTATAATATTTGAAAATAGCGCGCCTAAAAATATAAATCCCAGCGCTATCATTAGAATATTCAAGACAAGAGGAGAGTCAACAAATCCAATCTCACCGCCAATCAACTTTATAATTTTGTCGGAAATTAAGACTGTTCCGAACATCATCGGCACAACGGCAATAAGCAAAAAATTCAGTGTCCTCTGTACAACCGATTTAAACCTATCTCTGTCAGTAAAAATATATCTGCTCATAATAGGCATTGTAAGCCCGACGATCATCGCTGGAAAAAATATAAGATTTTCTAAAATTTTATAAGACAGCCCATAAACGCCGACGGCTTCTCTTGATTTCATTACCGAAAGAAAAATCGTATCAAGCTTGAAATAGATCAAAACCAGAATTGCCGAAACTGCAAGAGGATAAGCTTGTTTGAGCAATACTATCCAAAACCTGAAATCAAACCTTAGTCTTATTTTTATATATTTTGAAGTGAAAAATAAAACTAAGACAAAACTGAATATCGCGCCTAAAAATATAGAGAAAATTATATATAAAAATCCTAAATCCAGTTCAACACAAATTAGCACAAACAAAAGCTGAATAATCCTGCCTAAAATTTCAGCAATGGCGACTTTGTCCATGGCCAATTGTTTTTGGAAAAGCCCCATCAAAACCTGAATATTGGAAAGAATCCAAAACCCAAGAGCTGCTATGGCAATGCCATGTTTCACACTACCAGAATATGGAAATATAAGAGAAACAAAAAAAGCAGAGCCTAAAATAAAAAAGCCTGCTACAAACCTCAATGTAAAAGCATTGTTTACAATTTTTTCTTCATCTGCTCCTTTTCGCGAAATTTCCCGAACTACAATTGAATAAAGTCCTAAATCAGCAATAACAGAAAAAATATATACGAAAGTAATAACAATTATATAATCTCCAAAACCGCCATCTCCAAGATATCTTGTCGTTAATCCTATAATCACTAAAGCAAGGGCCACCTCAATAACGCGAGCCCCTGCGGAAAATAAAGCGTTATACGCGATTTTTTGGGTAAGATTAAGTTTCATGCTAACATACTAACATTTTAACGCTAGAATCTCTATCAAAAATTTTGATGAATTACAATATTGTCAAACCCTCTCAACATCTTTATGCTTTCAAAAATCAGATAAAGAATCTTGCTAAGATGTTAGCATGCTAGTATGTTAAGATGATTGTTTATTCCTCCACATATTTTATAATAATTCTTCTAGTAATGTCTTCTCCTACGCTTTCAGTAACCAAATTTTTTCTAGCAGATATCTCCATGTGAATGACTTTTCTTTCGTAAGCGGACATTGGACGCAACGCAACTGAATTTTTGCTATAAATAACCTGATTAGCTATAGTATCGGCAAGTTTCATTAGCGATTCTTTTTTCTGCTTTTTATAGTTATTAACATCAACATTAAATTTTATAATCTCATCTTCAATATCCCCGCCTTGATCAAAAAATCTTCTTCTAATTATAATTCCGACTAAATGCTGAAAAGATTGAAGATTAGATCCATATTGGCCAATCAATAGATTTGGGTCTTCTGTTTTTAAGTTAACGGTATAGATTTCTCTCCCGTCTCCTGTATCCTCAATTCTTTCTTCGTCAATCTCTGTCTCCACCCCCATAACGCCAAGTAATTCAATTATTGCCTCTTTCACAAGGTTTTGGTTTTCTTCGTTCATAGAATTAAATTGTTAAATTGTTAAATTGTTAAATTATTGTATCAAACATAACAATACAGCAATTTAACAATTTAGCAACAGCAATATTAATATACTAGCACAAAATTTATTATTAAGGAGGCTCTGATAAATTAATAAATTTCTCTTTTGTAATTTATTTTTTGCCTTAAACCCTGGATTCCCGCATCCACGAGAATGACAAAAACTGCGTTTTTCAGAGGTTCCTTAAGGTATAAAATTTATCTCTTTGTCATAATCAAAAAAATCAACATATCCTATTTATCATTCACGACTTCTATTTCCTTATTCTTTGTTTTTTTCATTATAAGATGTTGTTGAACAATCGCGAATAGCGTTGTCACCGCCCAATATAACGCCAAGCCGGAAGGAAAACTCATCGCAATAACAAAAGTCAAAACAGGCATCAGATAGATCATTTGCTTAGACATTGACTGGGCAAAATCCTGTGTCTTTTCTTCCGGAGTTTTTTCTTCCTTACCTTCTTCTTCCTTTTTTTCTTCTTTCTTATTTCCCATTATCATTTTTGTCTGAAAATACTGCAAAATACCTGCAATAAACGCTAAAACTACGTTCGTTTCAGAAAGATTAACGAATCCAATAAACATAGGGTCTATATGCCCGGGATTGACAATGAACGGATAAAGAATTGCAAGACTTTCATCCTTGAATCCATTTAAAAATACCCAATAAAGCGCTATCAATATCGGAAATTGCATTAAAATCGGCAAACATCCTGACATTGGGTTTATTTTATGCTTTTGATACAACGCCATCAGCGCCTTTGCCTGTTTTTCCTTATCATTTTTATATTTAGCTTGAACTTCTTTCATTTTTGGCTGAATTTCTTGCAACTGCCTTTGGCTCTTGATTGCTTTGGTATTTACAGGATAAAGAGCAAACCTTACCAGCAAAGTAAGCATTATTATAGCAATTCCAATATCATGCCCCGGAATAATATTATAAAAGAACACCATTAAATTAAACAGAGGATAATATAGAAGATCATTAAATATGAAAGATAGGATATTCATTTGATTTATATTTAGTTTATAAAGTTTATAAAATTATAAAGCTATAAAGTCCGCAAAACCTGTAAAATCAGAAATAAAAATCTCTGATTTTATAGACTTTCTACTTTATGAACTTTTAACTTATTTCACCGGATCATACCCGCCCTTTGAAAGGGGATGACACCTTAAAATTCTCTTTGCTCCTAAAAAAATTCCCTTTAGCGCTCCATATTTATCAACAGCTTGATAGGTATATTCACTGCAAGTTGGTTGAAATCTACAACCTAAAAAAAAGTATTTATTGAAATAATAAAATAAACCATGATCAGTTGACAAGGTTTTTTGGTAAAATCTAATAATTTTTAGAATAATTTTTTTAAACACAGTTATATAAATTTATTTTTCAAGTAATCCAGATCTTTTCAACAATTTTTCCACAGACTCCTTGGTTTCTTTAAAGCCTTTGCCCACTATTCCGACCCTTGAAACAAACACAACATCAAATCCCGGTTTTATTTTTTTTTGAGACAGTCTTATAGATTCACTCATAAGCCTTTTTACCCTATTTCGTTCTACTGCCTTTTTAGAGATCTTTTTACTTACCACAAAACCAAATCTGGAAAAAAACAACTCATTTTCTACTGCCTTTAACATCAAAA
>JAGLOZ010000023.1 GCA_023137595.1 Minisyncoccota bacterium
GCCACACTAAACCGTTAAGCTTTTTCTGCCCTTTTTTCTTCGAGAGGCCAAGACTCTTCTGCCACCAACGGTCTGCATTCTTGCCTTAAATCCATGCTCTCGTTTTCTTTTCTTCTTTTTCGGTTGATATGTTCTTTTCATTGTTTATAGATAACTTATTTAAGCTATAAATAGTATAATATGGTTTTTTAAGTTAGTCAACTTAGCCAACTTATATATTCATATATAACATGCAAAAAACGATAAATAAAAAAGAGAAGAACTAAATAATAAAATCTTCTCAGCTTGTTCTTATCGCCCTATTAATTAAAATTGTATTCTATGCTTGCTCCAAACTTTATGCTGTTTGAGCTTCCTCCTGACTCCGCTAAAAAAGCTGGAGTTAAAAGCTCTAGCATATTTTTTTTGACCTTCTGAAGCATTGGAACATATAACTTTATTAAAAGCTCTGGCAGCCCCCCATTCATTGCCAAGGCATTCATTACATCTTCCGAAAATATATCGTGTAACTGGAATTTGCGTTTTACCCAATTCATCATTTCTTAATAACGAACCCAGTGTCATACAAATCTCTTCGCATTTATTTGAAGCTATTTCTCCACAACCGTTAAACAACTCCAGTGCCTCTATAATTTTTTGTTCTGCGCTCATGTTTATCGTTCCTGATTGTTTGAACAATCTGTATATAAAATATAGCAAAACATAAAGTTTGTCAATGCCGATAGCCTAAATTCTATTTTTATATTTTTTTCTCTTCTCCACATTTCATCCACAACTTATAAACACTGTTGTTTATTTTAAGCTGTTTTTTATATTTTTACTATAATAATAAATATGCTATACTAACGATACTGACAATAATAAATATATTTATGACAAATGAACAATTATGGCAAGCTGTTTTAGGAGAGCTTGAACTATCCATAAGTAAAGCAAATTTTACAACATGGTTTAAAAATACCGGAATAGCTTCAAAAAATAAAGAAGAAATTATTATAAATGTTCCTAATGGCTTTACAAAAGAATGGCTTGAGAATAAATATCATAAATTTATTTTAAAAGCTATTCAAAACATCTGCCCGACAATAAAAAAAGTGACTTATAAAATAGGAAAGGGCCAAGATGCAGCAACCACAGAAAACAACAACTGTTTAGACGCAAAAAGCTACAGCAACGAAAATAAGAAGACTTATAATAATACAGATTCTTTTTTAAATCCTCAATATACATTTGAAAACTTTATTGTCGGATCAAATAATGAACTGGCGTATGCCGCCTGCTTGGCTGTTAGTAAAAAATTAGGGACAGCTTATAACCCTCTTTTTATTTATGGAGGCGTCGGGCTCGGAAAAACTCACATGCTTCAATCTATCGGCAATGAAATTTTAAAAAAAGATCCAAATAAAAAAGTTAAGTACGCTTCTTCTGAAAAATTCACAAATGAACTTATAAATGCCATTTCCGGAAAAAATACAAAATCATTTAAAGAGATTTATAGAAAAATAGATATATTAATTATTGATGACATTCAATTTCTTGCCGGAAAAGAAAAAACTCAGGAAGAGTTTTTTCATACTTTTAACACCTTGTATGAAAACAATAAACAGATTGTTCTTTCAAGCGACAGGCCCCCAAAAGCCATTCCGGCGCTTGAAGAAAGGCTACGCTCAAGATTTGAGGGTGGAATGATAGCTGATGTTGGATCTCCTGATTATGAAACCAGGTTTGCCATATTAAAAGCAAAAGTAAGAGAGAAAAATTTTGAAATACCGGACGAATCTTTAAATTATATAGCCCTGCATATTCAAAAAAATATCAGAGAACTTCAAGGAGCATTGAATAGGGTTATAGCTGTTTGTGAGCTTGATAACAGTTATCCGGATATTAAAAAAACAACTAACACGCTAGCAAACATCATATCTCAGCCAATCAAAAAAGCAACTACTCCAAAAGATATCTTAAAGATCGTGAGTAATTTTTATGATGTCCCAGTTGATAGCTTAATAGAAAAGAACAGAAGAAAAGAAATTGTAAAACCGCGGCAAATAGCCATGTATTTAATGCGGACTGAAATAAAAAGTTCTTTTCCTTCTATAGGAAACTGCATTGGAGGAAGAGACCATACAACGGCAATGCACGCCTATGAAAAAATTTCCAGAGAAATAGAAAATGATAAAGTTGTTGAGCAGGAAATACATTTAATCATTGAAAGACTATATAATTAAATTCCGATTCGTTTATCTTTTTAACTTGGATTACAGATTTATATAAAATAATTAAGTGCTTGGAAATAAAATTATTACATTGCTAAATTGTTATATTATTTATATTTAAAATAATTTATTAAATTATTTCCTTTATAACTTGTTGATAAACTATAGATAATTAAGAAAATTAAGTGGTATAATTTTGTATAAAAAGTGTTTATAATAATTGGATAAAAAAAGTATTAAAAAAGTATTAAAAAAAATGAAATAGTTATACAATTTTTATCAGCAATTATTTATAATACTTATTCACAGTTTAATAAAAAAGTTTTTATCTTTGTTTAAATAATTTTAATACTTCTCCACACAATTTTAATCCTCTATAATAACTACTATTTTAAATAATAATTAAATAAAATAATAATAATAATAATTATGAAATTTATATGTACCCAAGAAAATTTAAATAAAGCGCTGTCTATTGTTGGAAGAATTACAAATAAAAATTCTACTCTTCCTATACTTAATAATGTTTTATTAAAAATAGAAAAAGGACAATTAAAATTAAGTTCAACAAATTTAGAAATTGGAATAAATTGTTTGGTTGGTGGTAAGGTTGAAGAAATTGGAGAGATAACAGTGCCGACAAAATTATTTGCTAATTTTGTGTCTAATTTACCAAGCGGTAATGTAGAAATAAAATTAAGAGAAGATGTTTTAAATATAAAGTGTAATGGATATAAAACAAATATAAAAGGGTTAGATGCAAAAGAATATCCATTAGCTCCAAAATTGGAAGCAGATCCTATTTTTAAGATAAAAAGCGCTGATTTTAAAAAAGCTCTTACTCAAATTTCTCCAGCAATTTCAAGCAGCGAGTCAAGAGTTGAAATAACCGGTGTATTTATGAATTTATCTGAAATTAATAAAGATAAAGTGGTGCTAGTTGCTACGGATAGCTATCGTTTAGCTGAAAAAAAAATAGATTTAGAAAAAAATAATATAAACAAAGAATTTAAAAATATATTAGGCAATATTAATTCTGTAATTATTCCAAAAGATACCGTGCAAGAGCTTATGAGAAATTTAGATGAAAATGAAGAAATGCTTGAAGTAATAATTTT
Source organism: Minisyncoccota bacterium (assembly GCA_023137595.1). GTDB lineage: Bacteria > Patescibacteriota > Minisyncoccia > JAHIHE01 > JAGLIN01 > JAGLOZ01. Next base: position 3,332 of record JAGLOZ010000023.1, read on the forward strand.
AGAAAATCAAATTTTATTTAATTTTGGATCAGCTAGTATAATCTCACGCCTTATTGATGGAAAATATCCTGACTATAAACAAATTATACCAAATAAATTTGAATCACAAATAACCATTAATAAAAACGAAATAATTAAAGGCATAAGAGTCGCAAGCCTGTTCTCAAATGTTTCAAATAATAGTATAGAATTAAAATTATTGACTGGTTCAAAAAATATAGAAATAAGTTCAGAAACAAGTGATTTGGGAAATAATAATACAAAAATACCGGCTGAAAATATAAATAAAAGTCTGAATATACTTTATAACCATAAGTTTTTGATGGATGGATTTAACAGTCTTGACGGAGATGAAGTTTATTTACAGCTTAATAATGAGACCTTGCCAACAGTTCTAACGTCTGCTGTGGATAAAGGTTTTATTTATGTTATCATGCCTACAAGGGCTTAGAATAAAGAGTTTTTAAATTGTTTTATAAAAAAAATTTTATTTTGTTAACAAGTTATAAACATGCTTCAGTCTATAGGTGGAGATTTGAAAAAATCTATAAGCAAAGCTGGAATTAGCAGAGAAATTGAAGCGTTTCAAGTTTGTGATCTTTGGCAAAAGGCGGTAGAAAATATATTTACCAAAGAAATTGCGGGAAAATCTCAGGCGATCAAGTATAAAAACGGCACGCTTACTGTTGCCGTTTTAAGTTCTGTTTTAGCTCAGGAATTTAAATTTAAAGAAGAGGAAATAAAAGAAGAAATAAATAAAAATGCCAGATATAACGCTGTCAGAAAGATTAGATTTGAGATGTAAAAATTTTGTTAAATAAAATAGAATTTTTTACCTTCTATTGTTTTCGAAAATTTTATATCCGTCTGTAAGCGGAAGAGAAATCTTCTGGTCCATAAATTTATGTAAAAGCATGAACCAATATTACTGATAATCAACAGATGTTTTGGCTTTAAGTAAATAATAATGAGCAGAAATATAAAAATCATTTCTATTTTCCTAATGTCTTTTTCTTTCTGTGGCAGTTTTTTTGCATATAATAGTTTTATTTTAGCAAGTGACGTTGATCATATTATAATTTCAGAAATTCAAATTGGCGGGGAGAGTGTTTATGATGAGTTTATAGAATTATACAACCCAACTGATTCAGAAATAAATCTTGACGGCTGGGACTTAAAAAGAAAAACAAAAAGCGGGACAGAAAGTAATATATTGAATAATATTGAAGGAGTAGTTCTGGCTTACGGATATTTTTTGATCGTTCCGCGAGCTAATTGCGGAGAGAGCAAAACAGAGAACTGCTACAAAGGAGCAGCTGCCTTTGACAATGAATATACGACAAATAGTTTTTTGGCGAAAGATAATACTGTTTTATTGTATAATAGCGACGGTGCTTTAATTGATAAAGTCGGTTGGGGAGAAGCTGAAGATTTTGAAGGTGAGGCGATAAGTATTGATCCAAAAAATGGAGAAAGCTTGGAAAGAAAAACAGCGCGGGACACAGACAATAATAATATTGATTTTGCTTTACAAGATAATCCAGGACCGCAGAATTCAAACAATAATATAGATAATTCTGGACAAGAAAGCTCCATTCAGGAGAGTGACTCTGGTCAAGGTACTGAAAGTGATAATAACGAAGAACAAAACAACTCTATTCAGGAGAGTGGAGCTAACGATGAAACACACCCCAACCCCTCTCAAGAGGGGAATAAAATTATCATCACAGAGTTTTTGCCGAACCCGGAGGATAGCGACAGAGATAATGAATTTATTGAAATATATAATGATGGCGATGCAGAAATTGATTTAGATGGATGGATATTGGAAGATAAAATTGGCAATGTAAAAAAGTTTATAATTCCAGACGGGACTGAAATAATCGCTGGAAAGTACAAAGTATTTTATAGTGATGAAACAAGAATAACTTTGAATAATTCAGGAGACGGTGTTTTTTTAAAAGATGATAGAAATAATATTATAGACGAAACGCCAGTGAGCGACGCAGTAAAAGAGGAACAATCTTATGCTTTAAACGAGAATAGAGTCTGGGTTTTGACTTTAAGTCCGACGCCGGGGAGAGAAAATATAATTAAAGTGGAAGAGGATGATGATGAAGAGCAAAACGGCGCCACAGCCTTTCAGGACTATGGAGCCAGCGGTGGCGAAATCAATGAAGAAAAGGAGCTTAGCTCCGAAGCTTCGGAGCTAAGCTCCTTTTCTGGAAATTATGATACAGAACAAGACGGCTCCATACAAAAATATGAAGCCGACACTGGCTATGATTATTCTGATGCAATAGTTGTCTCAGAAATTTATCCCAATCCTTTTGGCAGGGATAATAGAGAAGGTAATTATGAGTGGATAGAATTGTATAATAATTCTAGCGAAGATGTAAATTTGAAAGGCTGGCAAATTGATGATATTTTAGAAAAAGGAAGTAAGGCATATATAATAGAAGAAGACAAAATAATTAAAGCAAGAAGCTTCGCGGTTTTTGAAAATGTTCAAACAAAAATAATGCTTAATAATATTGGCGATGAAGTTAATATTCTTTGGCCTGACGGAGAAGTTGTTGATAGTGTCCGTTATGAAAAAGCAGACGAAGGTTTGTCGTATAATTGGACTCCTAATTCTTGGACGTGGAGCAGTGAGATATCTTCGGGAAAAAATAATAGAACGGAAGCGATTATAACAGAAAAGGAGGCAGATAAAAATAATCCGGAACAAGGTTTTGTTATGGGCGTTGAAGACGAAGAAGATGAATCGGGTGAAATTGAAGATATGGAAATTGATTATATTGAGGCTGACATAGAAGACATCAAACATTTTACAAAGCATTCAAGAGTAAAAGTTTCCGGGATCGTTTCCACGCCACCTGGAATATTTGCCGATGATGTTTTCTATCTATCCGGAAGCGGTATTCAAGTTTTTAGTTATGAGGTGAAATTTTCGAAGATTGAGCTTGGAGATGAGGTTGAATTGATCGGCAGAGTTTCAGAAGTTGGCGGAGAGAAAAGGATATTGCTGGACAATGAAGAAGATATAAAAATTAACAGCCGTGATAATTTAGTTGAAGCCCAGCTGATCTCAACTGGAAATATAAATGAATCTATGGAAGGATATTTAGTTTTGATTGAAGGAAAAGTTTCCCAAATAAAAAACGATGTATTTTTTCTTGATGATGGAAGCGGAGAGGTTAAAGTCTATATAAAACCGCGAACAGAAATTGAAAAGCCAGAAATAAAAATTGGAGACTGGATGGCAGTTACGGGACAAGCAAGCCAAACTTCCGCCGGCTATAGAATTCTGCCAAGATTTCAAGGAGACATAAGGTTAAGCCGAGTTTCTGGAGCTTCAATTGTAAAAGCCTCTTCGGATTTAGAGGAAGCTAAAAATAAAGTTGAAAATAATAAAAATTCATTATGGAATATTTTATTTTTTATAATAGCAGCATTGATCTTGGTTGATTGGGGGAGAATAAAGATGGCAAAGAGCAGAAAGTCCATAAAGTCATAAAGTAAATAATAATCAATTTAAATCTTAACTAAAAAACTATGAAAAAAAAATTGTACAATACAAGCGGAAATATCAAGCTTGATTTAATTGAAAAAGCTCTTAAAGAAGCTAGGCGAGAAGGAAATCTTCCTAATGTGCCTTCTTCCGACATAAGGCATTTTATAGAAAGTCTTGAAGAAGAAATGGAGAAATATAAATCAAAAGTCGGAACACAAATAAATAGGCGTGAAATGAAGTTTTTATTTAAACGGATGATGCTTAATAGCCATGACAAGATCACAGATAGAGAACTTGGCATCATTGAAGAAATTCTTTTGGATAAGGATTTTGAGATAGGGTAAAATACGCTTTTCTGCAATTTAGCGATGATGCAGTTTTTTTAGTGGGAATATTATAATTAAATTAAATTTAAAAATATGGCTGGTAATCTTATATTAAATCAAGTTGAAGAAGTGTTAAAAGACGCGAAAGAAGAAGACAGCATCTCAATTGATTATTCTAAAATTAGAAGATTTTCAGAGGCGTTGAAAAAGGCATCCGGATCTAAGTTTCAAGTTGAAAAGTATAAAGTGAAAGATTTGATGTTGCAAGCTCGTGGAGAGTGCAGCATACCAAGCAATGATTTTGAAACAATTGAAAAGATTCTTACAAATTGATGCTAAATATTTTAAAAAACAATAAAACAATAATTTTTATAATTATTTTACCCATTTTTGCTACTTTGCTGTTTGCTATTTATAATCAGTTCTTTAGTGATAATAAAGTTGAAAAAGAAAATGAGGCTATTAAAGTATGCATTGAAGAAAATTGTTTTGACGTTGAAATTGCAGACACGGCGCAAGAGCGAGAAGTAGGATTGATGAATAGGGAATATTTGGATCAGTCCAACGGAATGCTTTTTGTTTTTGAAGAAGAAGGTGTTCATAATTTTTGGATGAAAAACACTTTGATTTCTTTAGATATAATTTGGATTGATGAAAATAGAAAAATTATTTATATAGAAAAAAACGCCAAGCCATGCAAAATTGAACAATGCAAACTTTTTGGACCAGATGAAAATGCAAAATATGTTTTGGAAATAAACGGAGGATTGACAGAAAAAACAGGAGTGGGAATAGGAAATGAAATAGAGCTTAGATAACACAAATCGTGTAAAAAGTGACTGTGGATAAAAAACTTGCTTAATTTCCAAATAGGACTATTTTAAAGATAGGTGCTAATTATTAAGCTAAATATATGAAAAAAACAACAAAAAAAATTGTTTTGGTCATGGCAGTTTTTCTTTTTATTGGCGCGGGTACGATTTTTGCCTCCGGGAGAACAGGTTTTGAAGAAGAGGAAGTGTTTTTGTCTGAAAATGAAACGGTAAACGGAGATTATTTAGGGGCTGCGGGAGTCATTGATATAGCGGGAACTGTCAATGGCGATGTGATGATCGCGGGAGGAACGATTAATTTTTCAGGAAAATCTTCCGGTGATGTTTTGGCTGCGGGAGGAGATATAAAAATAAGCGGTGAAAAGGAAGGAAATGTAAGAGCGGCTGGCGGAAATATCTCAGTAGGAGGAAATGTGCCTAAAAATGTTACGATTGCGGGAGGAAATATGACAATAGAAGAAAACAGTGTTATTAATGGAAGCGCTTATGTCGCGGGAGGAAATATTGAAATAAGAGGTGATATTAAAGGAGATGTCAGGGCGGCGGGAGGGCGCGTTCTTCTGTCGGGCAATACGGATGGGGATGTGGAAATTTGGGCAGAGGAAATTTCCATCAGGCCGGACGCGAAAATCGGAGGAAATTTAGTTTATTACAGTAATAGTGAAATTTCTATTGATGAAAACGTTGTGGCGGGCGAAATTACAAGAAAGCCTTTGCCGATCAAAGAAGAGGAAAAGAAAGATTTTTTGGGATTTCTTTTGGGATTTCAGCTGATAAAATTTTTAGGACTTTTGGTTTTAGGACTTATTTTGTATAGACTTTTTTATAGAAGCGGAAAAAATATTTTTGGCTCTATGGAAAGAGAGCCGTGGAAGAATTTAGCAGTGGGAATTATTGCTATGATCTTGATCCCGGTGTCTCTGGTGATTCTTTTAGTTTCTCTTGTCGGGTGGCCGCTTATGATCGTTGTCTTGTTTAGTTTTATGATCGCTTTAATGATCTCAAAAATTGTCGCTGCAATTGCTGTAGGGCATTTTGTTAATAAACAGTTTAAAGAAAGAGAACTTACAGAAAAATTTCCGTGGATGAATTTTGTTTTAGGATATCTGGTGTTGTTGGTTCTTTGGATGATTCCCATTGTTGGCTGGCTGGCAGTTTGCCTGATCACAGCCTGGGCTTTTGGCGGGATCGTTTGGTATCTTTACAGAAAGACAGAAATTAGAAAATAGTTTATGGCGTAAAAATTTAGATATTTTTAAAAAGACGGTATTTTAAAATGCCGTCTTTTAATTCTTGATTTATTATTGACAATTTTCTAATTTCGGATTAAATTTATATCAAATGGAGGGTTTAATAGTGAAGTTTTTATCCGTGGAAATTGACAAAACTGAAGCAGTCGGAATTTTGGCAATATTATTTTGCATAGCGCTAATGATAGAATGTCTTGCGGCCGGCTTCTCGTGGACTATAGGAGGATTTGTAGTTTCTTCAGTTGTGCTTGTTCTCACAGGAGGATGGCAAGATAAAAGAATAAATAACAATACAAAGGCGGCTTAAGTTTTAAGTCGGCCTTATTTTTTTGAATGTGGTTTTTTAAATCTGGTCTGTTCTTAATTTGAATCCCCTCCTTTTCAGGGAGGGGAAGGGGGTGGTTGTGAATGCAGAGTGATTTAGAATCTAAAATAAAAAAAGACGAATGTCTTAGGATCCGTCTTCACAAAGTTCAATTCTAATTTGCTCGCCGTTCATTATGGCTGTTAGAACCAATCCACCTTTTTTATTTTTTGTTTGCTTAACAACAACTATGGGTTGATGCATAATTACCTTTGGCAGACTTGAGGGAATACTTTTTATATATCCCAAAACAATTTGTGAATCATCTGGACCAGCTTCACCTGGAATTATTTTAAATATTTTCCCAATCGCATCTTTTTCAAAAAGGTAAGGTTGAGCAGAAAAGCGGTCATCTGCCTTTTCCAGAAGAAGGTTTTTTTGGCCGATAAACTTATTTTCTGTTAGAGCAAACCTAACAGCATCTTCGGTGTGTATTCTTGCAGTGTCAAATAGAGGAATGTTGGAATTTTTTGTTTCCAAAATCATAGAAAGCTCTGTGCATCCCAGGACAATCCCTCCCGCGCCTCTTCGGGCGAAATCTTCAGCTATTTTTATAAATCTATCTTTTGAAGATTGTTTGACCTTTCCGAGACATAGCTCTTCAAAAATCACGTTGTTTACGAATTCGCGATCATCCTTATTTGGTATAATCGTCTCAATTCCATATTCCAATAATCTGCCTTTATAGAAATCTTCTTCCATGGTGAAGCTGGTTCCTAGCAGTCCAATTTTGTTGATACCTTGTTCTTTTATTACTTTTCCCGTTGCGTCCGCGATATGAAGAAGCG
>JAGLOZ010000024.1 GCA_023137595.1 Minisyncoccota bacterium
TCAACTGTCATCTTGTGGGAAGATTTATTGGAAAGGTTGAGGGAATTTATGAGAGGAAGATCGTTTTCAAGGAAAAACATAAAAGCGCTAGCGGTCGAAACAAAAAAAGATTAAAAGTTTTATCTGACCTTGATACTAATATTTGTTTTTTGAGAATTTATCCGGGCTTTGATCCGAAAATACTGGACAAATTTACAAATTTTAGCTGTGTAATATTAGAAGCACTCGGTCCTGGAAATCTTCCTTTCTCGGGCAATTTGATCTTAGGAAAAATAAAAAAGTTAAATGACAAAGGCGTGCCGGTTTTTGTTACGACGCAAAATCCATTTGGAGAAGTAGATATGAGCTTATATGAAGTTGGAATAAAAGGAATGAAAGCTGGCGCGGTTCCATGCAATGATATGACAAGCGAGGTAGCAATTGTAAAAGCGATGTGGCTTTTTGGGAATTTCAAAAAAGACGCTAAAAAAATAAAAAAGCTGATGCTGAAGAATTTTATTGGAGAGATAAGAGAATGAGAAATATTTTTTATACTCCTTCGCTTTTCAAATTACGATTTTGCTATTTTCTGATGACACTTTTTTTATTTAAGATTAGTTAATATTTAATATAAGGCTACGGAGCATTATGCGGAATTATTTTAGTAAAGGAGTATAAAAATAAAAAACTCAAGCGCATTGCTTGGTTTTTGTCTGGAAGCGGAAAGTGTTTATTTTAAGATTTATGCATTTCAATCTTACTGCGCCTTGAAACGTAGAATGGGCACTGAAATAAACTTGTTCTGAGTTTGCCGAATGGATTCAGTATAAACTTCACGAAGTTCCGCTGAAAGCGGGAATTGTAATGTTTTTTCAAGCCAAACTCCGCTTTTGTTCGTTTGTCGGTCCAAACGCGTAAGTCCTATTACTGTTAAATTTCCAAAATATGCTATATTATAAGTGTTTAGGGTCAGTTCACAAATAACTTCCCAAATTTCATTTCACCTTCACGCCATCTTGTTTTGAAAAAACTCTCAAGATATGCTTATATCTTTCAATTTTTTTCAAACCAATCTGACGCAAATATTGCGAACTTAGAGATGTTGTTTATAGACTGACCCTTAGGAGAAAAATATAGGCAATACCAAAGAGAGTATCAAACTTAAGCCAATTAAGCTAACAGTAATAAATTTAATTGTGTTTTTAATTTTTTTCGTTTTCATACATTATTCTTATATAGAGTAAAAATTATTTACAATTGGATTATAACACTGATTTTATATAAAGTCTATGTTAGGTTGTAGTTTCTTAGCTTCTTAGTTTCCTAAAAAGCTACAACCTAAAAAGCTAAATAGTATTATGATTATAAAAAAAAAGAAAAAAAGTTTTATATGTAAAATGTTCTCTTTTAGATTGTTTGTTCTGATCGGTGTTCTGATCGTAGTTTTTTTGGGTGTAAATCTGGGAAAAGAATATTATAGGGAATATCAAATTCAGAAAGAGATTGGCTCCTTGAAAAAAGAGATAGAATCTCTTGAAAGGGATATCTATAAATTTTCACAATTGGCGGAATATTATGAAACCGATGAATATAAAGTAGCGGAAGCGAGAAAGAGATTTGGCCTTGGAAAAGAAGGGGAAAAATTAGCTATTATGATCGAACCAAGCAGTGGCAATGACGGAGTTGTGATCAAAAACAAACTTAATAATGAAAATTTGCCAAATTATATAAAGTGGTGGAATTATTTTTTTGCGACCAAAGATTAGAATTTAGAATATAAAATAGGATTTTAGATTAATTTCTATATTCTAAATTCTATCTTCTAGATTCTATTCCGCGGGTATGGTATATCGGTATTATGTAACCTTCCCAAGGTTAAGAGACGGGTCCGACTCCCGTTACCCGCTCAAGGTTTGAATTTTGAATTTGGAATAATGAATTTTGAATTCTTTGATGAATACAAATTAATAATTAACACGATAATCATGGCAAACAAGAACATAATAAATTTTATTTTTGAAATGAAACAGCTTTCAAGGATCAAACATGAAGGTTGGAGGATGATAGGAATAGAAGATCCGGAAAGCGTCGCTGATCATTCTTTAAGATCCGCGCAAATCGGATTTATTTTGGCGAAGCTTGAAGAATATGAAAATCCTTGCGAAGTCTGCTCAATGATCGTTTTTCACGATATGGCCGAAAGCAGGATAGGGGATGTTCACAGAGTTGCAAACAGATATATTGAAGTTGAAGAGGAAAAAGTTGTCGAAGAACAGACAAGGAAATTAGATGAGATCGGAGAAGAAATATTTGAAATGTGGAAACAGGCAGAAAATCGAAGTACGGCGGCGGGAATTATAGCAAGAGACGCTAACTGGCTTGATATGGCGTTTACGGCAAAAGCGTATATGGAAATAGGATATAAATACGCAAAGGATTGGATGAATAATATTGAAAAAAGCCTTAAAACAAAATCCGCGAAAGAGTTATTCAATGAGTTAAAAAGATCAGATTCAAACGAGTGGTGGCAGAAATTAAAAAAAATGAAGAAATAATTTTATTTATTTGAATTACGAAATGTATAATTTCGTTGTCATTGTTTAAGTCGCGAGAGTTTATGCTTGAATTAAGTTAAGTGCTTCTTAGCAATGATATTTTGTAATTCAAAGTTATTTGAAAAAGAATAAAAGGAGGTGATAAATATGGAACAATTAAAAAATGAATCAGAGACCGGATGCTGTCCGAGATTTGATCCTAAGCCATGGAATGAGAAAGAAATTAATTGGCAGGATAAGCTGTTTTTAAAGGATCATGTGACAAGCTTTTTCCATATTCCCTTGAATTTTGGAAAAGTAATGATAAAGAATATGGAAAAAATAGAAAAAGCAGACGCACTTTCTGAAATACCTCTTATGCTTTCAGATGAAAAGTCTCTTTGGGGATCTGATCTGTATATTGCTGTTTCAAGGGAGGTGCCGGATGCAGAAATGGCAAAAATATCAGGGACTTTTTTAACTAAGGTATTTGAGGGTGATTATAAAAATGCCGGCAAATGGGCGAAGGAAATGGAAGAGTATGTGAGGTCAAAAGAAAAAGAAATAAAGAAAGTATATTTTTTCTATACTACCTGTCCTAAATGCGCTAAAGTTTATGGTAAGAATTACGTTGTTTTGTTGGTGAAAGTGTAAGCATAATTTAAAAAATAAAAACAACAAAAACACAGCAGTTTTTATTGTTTTTAATCTTTCAGAAATCCACCGACGAAGTCGGTCGTCCACGGTTTCCTCTTGCGTTTGAGTCCAGTTTATTTTAAAATATACAGAAAATATAATTTGTCATTCTGAATTCATTTCAGAATCTATTATCTGCTACCACTAATTTTATGATTTGTAGGTAAATATATATCTATACTATAAAAGATTCTGAATCAAGTTCGCAGTGACAATTTTTATACATTTTTATTATCTACATGGGTGGAATAAAAGGACATTGTCCGGTCGGTAATACCACCGACAAGGTCGGTGGTCGTTTATTTTTTTTTATTTCCTTCCTTTATATCCCCATGGCTGTCTGCCGAATCCGTGTCCGCCAGAGTCAATTCTGTGGACCAGTTTTGATTTGCACTTTGGACAAGACATCTCAACGCCTTTTTTACCTGTGCCAAAAGGCTCTTCCCATTCATACTTGCATTCTTCGCATTTAAATTTTCTCATTTCCTGATCGGAGTCAAGGACAATCTTTTCTTCATTCATTTTTATAACACCTCCTTCTATTTTAATTGCTTTGCCGTTTATTAAGGCATCGGCAATTTTTTTATTAGCTAAACATAAAATTCGCTGGAAAGTGCTTTGGGATATTTTCATTCTTTTCGCGCATTCGGTTTGTTCTAAGCCTTTGTAATTTTTAAGCCGTATGGTCTCTAGTTCATCTATCGTTAAATTAATTTCCAAAAGATGTGACAGGGGAATGCCTCGAGGTTTAAAATAAGTAATTTCTGGTGTGAAATTGACGCATCGAATTATTTTTGGTCTGGTCATAGTTTTTCTAATTTTATTCTATTAACAATTTCTTTAAATATTTTTTTATATTTCGAGTTTATTTCTACGACTGGTTTCATCTTTATTGTTGAATCAACGAAATCTTTTCTATAAGGTATTTTTCCAATAATGGAAATATTTTCTTTTTTCGCGAATTTTTCTATTTTCAAACAGAAATCTTTTGCAAGATCAAATTTATTTATAACAATTCCATGTTTAATGCCAAAATGATTTGCCAGATACAACACTCTTTTTAGGTCATGAAGAGCAGACGGTGTTGGTTCGGTTACAGCAACTATATAGTCGGTTCCGATCAAAGAAGCAATAACGGGACAGCCGACTCCTGCAGCTGAATCTATTAAAATAATTT
>JAGLOZ010000025.1 GCA_023137595.1 Minisyncoccota bacterium
TGTTGATCTCATTTGAATATTTTCTGACTTCACTGACTACTTCTCCGGAAGCAAGTTCTCCCAATTTGAGTTCTCCGGAAATGAGATCTATGTTATAATTTTTTCCCGTATAAATTATTCCAATTTCTTTTTTAGTTTCAGTTATTGCGTTTTCGGGGCAGGAAACAAGACAAGCTTTGCAGCCGATGCAAATATCTTTCACAAAAGCGGGGTATTTTTCTTTGACAAAAATTATAGCGTTTTGTTTGCAAACATTTGCGCATTTTCCGCACTTTATGCATTTGCTAAAATCCCACTCAGGAATCATCTGATAGGCAGTAATATATTTTTTTCTTTTCATATCAAGCAATAAATGGTCATTGGGACATTCTACATCCGCGTCCACTAGCATGGTTTTTTCTTCTTTGGCGAACTCAACCGCCAAGGAGGTAGCCATCATTGATTTGCCTGTCCCGCCTTTTCCTCCCGTAATTGCAATTTTCATATTCTATTGTTAGAGAATTTAAATGTTTTAAAGTATAGGAATTTGAATGTGAACTCCTCCCCTGATAAGAGCCTGCCCTGAGCGATAGCCGAACGGGGGAGGCTGGGAGGGGTTTAAAGTATCAGAAAGCTATATTTTAAATAAAAAACTTTTTAAAGACTCTTCTTATTTTTATTTATAAGTACGATTCTACTTGCATTCAAAACCTCCTTTAATTCCCCTTTATACGAGGGGGAGGGTAATTATCAGATTTCACTTTGCGTTTGTGTCTGTGGGACTATTTATCGTGCTCCTGACAAGCATCATCAGGGTCTGCCTTTTTTATTTTATCATTTTTCCACATTTCAAATATTCCTTTTACTGTTTGGGCTTGAGAAATATAAACATCTATTTCCAGTTCTTTACACAGATCAATAGCTCTTGATCCAAGTCCTTTGCATAATAAAATATTTGCTTCGTGCTTTTTCATAAGTTCCGGCGGAAGTCCCGTTCCGCCCATATGCTCGCTAGTATTGGCTATGATCTCAATGATACTGCCATTTTCATCAAGAAAAGTATAAGTGTTGCATCTGCCAAAATGTTCCGCTACTGTATCATTTAATCCTTTTTCGTTATTTGTAGGAATTACTATTTTCATATTATTGTTTTAGAATATCTTACGCGTTTAAGAGGTTGAACCTCTTCACGCTTAATTTAATTTTAAGTATTGCCTGATATATAGCGTTTAAATTATAATCAAATGCGGAGAGGTTGAACCTCTATAGAATGTCAAACGCGTTCTATGTTTATTAAATTATCTCAAGTTTTTTATCTATGAATTTTTGCAAAACTTCGCTCACCTTTCCGCTTCCATTGTAAATTTTTATATTAAACTGTTTGAGAACGTCCAATGCCCTCGGTCCAATATTCCCGGATATTACAGCATCTACATCTTTTTCGACAATTGTTTGTGCGGCAGAAATACCTGCTCCGCCTACCTGCTCCGCGCTTATGTTTTCTACTGCTTCAAATCCTTGTATTTTTTCATTCTCAATTTCAACAACAAGAAAATATGGACATCTTCCAAACACACTGTCAACTTCGCCAGTAAGATCTTTTTCTTTTGAACTTATTGCTATTTTCATTTTATTATAATTTATTTTTTAAGAAATATAACTCCTCCCCTGATAAGAGCCTGCTCTGAGCGATAGCCGAATGGGGGAGGTTGGGAGGGGTTTGTGAAGAACCATGGAATTATAATTTTAAATAAAAAAGCTTGAAGTATCTTGTTAATCCGCTTTTATATTTTTGTCTTGCGATTTTTCAAACCCCCTTTAATTCCCCCTTATCAGGGGGACCTCAAAACACATTAAGCCAAATCTGACCATTTTATTTCTTATCTCTCAATTCGTCTAATCGTCTTTTAATGGCCTTGATTTCTTCTTCTAAAATTTTAGCTTCTTCGTTCAAGATATCCTTCTCTTCTTTTTCTGTAATTTTTGGCGGGTATGGGAAATAACCGCAAAATCTACCTAAACCACGACCCATGCCGTAGCCCCTTTTAGCGCCACAAGGACCTACTTCTTGTTCTGTTCTAGGCCTGCAAAGACCCATTCCTCTTCCTGTACCGGGTCCAGCGCCAGCAGGTCCTGCTTTATTTAATTTTGGCATAATTATCACCTTCTTTCTATTTAGACTTTAGCTTGTTAGCTCTATTATGAATATATACCCATAATAAATTCTTGTCAAGTTTTTTAAAAACCGTCAAAACATTTTCAATAGTTGACTTGTAATCCGTTAATAATGTATTATTATATTTATACAAACAATGCCCACTTAGCTCAGTTGGCCAGAGCAACGCACCCGTAATGCGTAGGTCGTCAGTTCGAATCTGACAGTGGGCTCAGGTCTTATTTAGGCATATTAACATTTAAACAAAATAGAATTTGTCATTCTGAATTTATTTCAGAATCTTTTGTATTTTAGGTTTTGACTTGTTATATTTAATACTGACTTTCATCCTTTCGTCTGTGTCGTAAACACGATTATTTTTTAAATATAATAAATTGTGTTTTTGTTTCGGTCAAAATATTTGAAGATTTATAGCTTTAATTAGCATAATAATTGAAAGACCCTGAAACAAGTTCAGGATGACACGCAATGGACGACAACAGGCATTTCACAACTTATAAATAATCTGTTATAATGATCTTATGAAAGAAACGATAGAAAAAATTAA
>JAGLOZ010000026.1 GCA_023137595.1 Minisyncoccota bacterium
GAAGTAATTGCGCATTTAATAGAAGCTCATTTTAAAGAGAGTCTTGAACAGACCTTACCTGATGTTTTAAAACTCGTTGAAGGCGCTTACGCTTTGGCTGTGATTTCAAAGGATGATCCGGAAAAAATTGTGGTAGCGAAAAAAAGCAGTCCGCTTGTGATTTGTATTGGAAAAAATGAGAATTTTATAGCTTCGGATTCTTCAGCTGTTGTGGGATATACCGACAAAGTAATTTATCTTGACGATGGAGAATTGGGCATTATCACAAAAGACGATTATAAAATTATTTCTATCGCTGATAATAATAAAATACACAAGGAACAATGCAGCGTAGATTTAGATATTTCTGAACTGCAAAAGAACGGGCATGAATATTTTATGTTGAAAGAAATATTTGAAAGTTCGGAAGTCATCAAAAATTCAACCAGAGGAAGAATAATTCCGGAAAAAGGACTTGTCAAGTTGGGCGGGTTGGAAGTTCTTGATCAGGAAAAACTTAGGAATATAAAAAGAATAATTCTGATCGCCTGCGGAACGGCAAGTTTTGCCGCGATGGTGGGGGAATATATGATAGAAGAATATGCCGGAATTCCTGTTGAAGTTGAGTTGGGCAGTGAATTCAGATATAGAAAGCCCATCATAGATTCTCAAACGGCAGTGATCGCTGTCAGCCAATCAGGAGAAACAGCAGACACTCTGGCTTCGCTTGAAGAAGCAAGGAGAAAAGGAGCTTTGACTCTGGGCATTGTCAATGTCGTGGGAAGCACTATTTCCAGAGAAACTGAAGCGGGGGTTTATAATCATGCCGGACCTGAGATCGCTGTCGCTTCAACGAAAGCATTCATTTCTCAGATGATCGTTCTTGCCTTATTAGCTGTTTATTTTGGAAGAATAAAAGAAATGTCATTGACAATGGGAAAACGAATTACGGAGGAAATTGACAAGATGCCTTGCTTAATTGAAAAAGTGCTAAAAAATGACGAGCAAGTCAAAGATCTGGCTCGAAAATATTCAAAGTATAGAAATTTTCTTTTTCTTGGCAGAAAATATAATTATCCAATCGCAGAAGAGGGAGCTTTAAAATTAAAAGAAGTCGCTTATCATGTTCATGCCGAAGGCTATTCAAGCGGAGAAATGAAACACGGTCCGATCGCAATGATCAACGAGGACTTCCCTTCCGTTTTTATTGTTCCAGATGACAGTGTTTATGAAAAAAATTGGAGCAATATGGAAGAAATAAAAGCCAGGAATGGAAAAATTATTGCCATTGCTACGGAGGGAAACGAAGAAATAAAAAATATCGCGGATGATGTGATCTATATTCCAAAAACCCTGGAAATGCTCACCCCGATTCTATCAGCTATTCCTCTCCATCTTTTTTCGGTTTATATGGGGATGGAGCTTGGATGTGATGTTGATAAACCAAGAAATTTGGCAAAAAGCGTGACGGTGGAGTGAGAATAGTATTAAGTATACAGCATTTAGTATTAAGTATCATTGTTGGCTCCAGTCTCCTGACTGGAGCCTGTTGTGAATTGGACAAATTTCCCGAAATCACAAAAGGCTTCACACGGAGCATGGAGCCAACGGGTGTATGTTAACATGATTTTGGTCTTGACAGGTTTTTATTTTTATATATAATTCAGAGTTGGGAGTTGTTTTTTGAAAACAAAATTCAGAAGTGGAAAAACGGCGGTTTTTTTCTTAAGTGGCTGATTTTTTGCTTCTGAAAATATAAAACAAAGGAGGTGAGGCGAATGAAAATGAATCAATGGAAACAAAAACGATGGAAACAAGAACAATCGGCACTTTGGATTGCGAGAAAATTTAACAGGATCCTAGAGCATGGTACTGGAATTATAGGAGGAACAATAGGAAGAAAAGACGAAACATTGAATACGATAAGGCCTTCTGATAAGTGCTTGGTAAGCGCAGAGGGTTTGTGCAACAAGCATCATCACAGGCATCTTCCTGATGTTGGTATTGCAGAGTGTGAGATCGCTTATAGATCAGACCTGGAATTCTTGAAAAAGATTCTTTCAGAAGTTAGTTATGTAAGCGGTCTATCTGTAGCTAACATAGTGACGAGATTGCTAATGCATGGTATGCTTCTTGAAGATTTAAATTCAGCCTCATTTGCCGAAGTAAAGAATACGTCTCTTTTGCCAATAGTCGTTTGGCCTGAGCGTGAAACGCCTCAAGAGATGTATTCAATACCTATTGAGGATTTTCGAGTTATGCAAGAAAGGCCTAAATGGTGTTTATGGCGCTCTCCAGTTGCTGAAAAATATGGTTGCTTCGTTCCTTCAAAAGACGGATTTTATGAAAAAATATCCGTTGATAAAATGAAGAAACGGGCATCAGAATTTATGTCTCCTTACGCTCATGGCGGAGAGTGGCATCTTGATTTTGCTCTTCTGGGAATAATGGATAATCCATATGCAATAATGGATAATCCAGATGCAGAAATAAAGAAGATTGTCATGGCTGGAGGGAATCATTGGCCTGGAACTTTCGCGGCAAACGCAATGATGTGTTTGGTAGAAGAAGTTCCAGAAAAAAAGACTGTTTTTGAAAAAACAATTAGCTCAATGGCATGGCTGGGCGAAGTGGTCAAGAGAGAAAATCTTGATAATTTTCAAGCAATCATACGAGTAACTGATAACTTTCAATCAGGTGGTTATCGCGTGATTGACGCAGAGGTAACAGCTGTTTTTCCTCTTTAATCTTAAAGTTAGGGTTTATATATTTCAAAAATGTAAACCCTGACTATATTTTTCTCTTAGGCGTTTTTTGAACAAAAATATTTTATTCAAAAAATGCCCCGGAGGAATTTCTCCTGAGGGATATTTAAACAAAAGAGAGGTTATGAAAGAATTTGAAAAAGTATGAATGAATAAAAAAGATAGAACATTAGATATCTGGATGAGAGAATGCGAAACAATGGTATGTATTGGAGCACGTGATCCATGGAAAGGAGTAAATGCTATGGATAAAATAGGAGTTGACACTACTTATAGAGCAATTCCTAAACTGGCAATATTTACCACTGAAATGCTTGGAATGACTTTCAAAGAAAGACGGCATTTCTTGGCAATGCGTGGAAAGGCAAGTGGCTTAGGGTCTGAACCATCAATGATAATTTCTGGTGGTATTCCAATGGCAATATCTTTTGATCAAGGATATCAGATAACTGCTGATAAAATTACTCTAGGTGTATTGGATAGGGCTTTTAAATCTCCAAACGCCAATCCACTTACTGTAAACTATAGATTGGCAGTGGAAGAAAGCTTGGAAAATACCGGCGAAAAGTTATTTAGGGAGATTCATGGATACGACCTGTCAAATCTGCTTCAAATGCCTCTTTCGGAAATGCAACTAGTGGGCAGAAAAGCAGTGGGAGAAAAAAGAGCGGCGCCTCTAAACTGGGAATGCTGGGTACGGGCTAGAAACGGAGAAACTAAAAAACTTTTCCGTGGAGCTGATGTTCCTTTCGAAAAAGCTAACGATGGGTTTGTTTCAAGCATACGACCAAGTATACATTTTCCAAGCAGATTCGCAGCTGTAAACAGGGGTTTGCGAGGAGGAGGTTCTGGCGCGGCAAATGCCATTATGTTGAATGATTCAACACCAACATATCTTGCAAAAAACGGCATCGTCAAGCTTTACATTGAGGGCGTAGAAGAATTCCATGATCTTTTGCTAGAAAGAGTCAGCGATGTAATTAAAGCTGCAATATCAAGAGATGAATTTTGTATCGGGATGTGTTATTGCGGTAGAGCTGTTTTAGCGCCTATTGGAGAAGAAATGGGATTGCCGAGGAGAGTATATGCCGAAGACAATCTGGAAGGCCTTGATTTCCATGCCTTGATTCAAGGAAAAGGATGGCTTTCAGGGTTAGATCTTAAAGAGGAGGGATATTTCTAAGATTGAGAGATTTTGCTCTCATAAGATAGGGCGAGGAATAATTTTGGATGATAGAAATTATCAAAAGCCAGAATTGTTTCCCGCTATTTTTTTGTGTAAAATTCTGATGGTTCCATAGTCTGAAGTTGAGCGATAGCGAAATGAGGCTGTGGAACCGTAATTTGCAAGCCGTTATTATATTTGTAGACATTTTGCATCCAGGGTTCCACAGCTCTAATGGGACTATGGAACCCTCAGTTTTTCTACAAATTATTATTTTTGGGTTTTAAAGAATTTTTCCTGAAATCACAAAAGGCTCCACACGGAGTATGGAGCCAACAAGTTACTATAAATTATAATTAATTTCCAATTTCCACCCTCTCAATCTCCGCGCCTAATTGTCGCAGTTTCTCATCTATTTTTTCATAACCTCTATCAATTTGTTCAACGCCGTGAATTTCGCTTTTTCCTTTGGCGATCAGGGCGGCAATGATCAAGGATGCGCCGGCGCGGATGTCCATTCCGGTGATCTTATTTGCTTTAAGCGAAGTCGGTCCGAAAACGAAGGCGCGATGAGGATCGGCGATTTCTATGTCCGCTCCCATTTTTTTTAATTCCTTGAGATGTCCCAGTCGTGATTCATAAAGCGGATCATGAACCAGACTTTTTCCTTCCGCTTGGGTGAGTAATACTGACACCATCGGTTGCAAATCGGTTGGAAACCCGGGAAATGGCAGGGATTGAATTTTAGTTGACTTAAGATCGGGACTTGGTCTGACGATTATGCTGCTTGATCTTATTTCAAGATTAGCGCCAATTTCTCTTAATTTTTCCAAAAATAATTCCAAATGTTCAATGATAACATTTTTTATTTCTATTTCGCTTTGAGTGGCGATAGCCAGAACAATAAAAGTTCCTGCTTCCAGTGGATCTGAGATAACGGAATGATCAACGCCTTGAAGTTTTTCTCGTCCTTTGATCGTAATCAGATGAGTCCCGACTCCTTCAATTTCAACTCCCATTTTTTGCAAAATATTACCGGTGTCTTGAACTTGCGGTTCGGCGGCTGCTGTTTTGATAACAGTTGTTCCTGGAACCAAACTGGCTGCCATCATCAGATTCTCTGTCGCGGTTACGGAAAATTCGCTTAAAATAACTTCTTTTCCCTGAAGATTTTTAGCGTTAAAATAATAAAAATTATCTTTTTCATAAATTTCCGCTCCCAGTTTTCTCAAAGCTTCAAGGTGCGAATCAATCGGTCTTAAGCCGATCTTGTCTCCTCCCGGATGGGGGATTTTGAATTTTTTAAATCGCGCTAGAAGAGGACCGATCAGCAAAACAGAAATTCTCATTTTCTCAACAGTAGAATAATCCATTTTTTCAGGATCAACTTTTTCTCCCGCTTTGATCTTTATTATATTCTCTTCAAGCCACTCGGCTTCAACGCCGATACTTTCTAAAACCTTAATCAAATTAAAAACATCAGTTACTTGCGGTAAATTTTTGATAATACATTCTTCTTTAGTAAGAAGCGTTGCCGCCAAAACAGGACCGGCGGCATTTTTATACCCTCCAATTTCTACAGTTCCCTTGAGCGGTTTTCCGCCATTAATGATGAACTTTTGCATATTTTTATATTATTAAA
>JAGLOZ010000027.1 GCA_023137595.1 Minisyncoccota bacterium
ATAATAAATTTAAATTAGTAGCAAGAAGAAATAATTATATTTTTCTATCATGCTGTCATTGCGAGGAAGCTGAATGAGCGTAGCGAGAGAAAAGCTGACCCATTCGGCTATCGCTCAGGGCAGGCTCTGGCAATCCCGTGATTACGCACGAGGAGCTTAGTTACGGGATTGCTTCGTCGCCCTTTCGTTCACTGCGTTCACTCGGGCTTCTCGCAATGACATTTTATAATTAAAAGACATTTAACAATACAATTTTATGAAAATATTATTAACAGGCGGTGGCACAGGCGGGCATTTGATCCCTTTACTTGGAGTTGTTTCGGAATTGAAAAAAATAAACAATAAGACTCCACAGGGCTCTGCCACAATGGAGCCAGCGAATGACGAGCCAGAATTTTTGCTTATCACTCCCGCTAGCGGTTTTAATCAAAGCATTTCTGAAGCTGGAATTCAAATTAAAACGATCAAGGCGGGAAAGTTGCGCCGTTATTTTTCGTGGGAAAATTTGAGAGATATTTTCAAAATTCCAATTGGCATTGTTCAGTCTCTTTATTATGTCTATAAGTTCAAACCGGATATAGTTTTTAGCAAGGGCGGATTTGCCAGTGTTCCGCCGGTGATCGCTTCCTGGATCCTAAGAGTGCCGATAGTTACGCATGAATCAGATATTGTTCCGGGACTTGCCAACCGAATTATTGCTCGTTTTGCTTCTAAAATTCTCATCTCCTTTTCCGCCGCCGAAAAATATTTTGATAAAAGCAAAGTGGTTTTAACGGGTAATCCGATCAGATCTGATATTGCGAAAGGCAGCATAGAAAACGCTCTTAAATTTTTCAAGCTATCTCCAGATTTGCCGACTGTTTTGATTTTCGGCGGAAGTCAGGGAGCGCAGAAAATAAATGAAATGGTGCTGGAAATTCTGCCAGATTTAACTGAAAAATGCCAGGTGATCCATCAATGCGGAGATAAAAACTATGAGGAAATACTTTCAGACACGCGGTGTCCTATAAGACACCGGGTGTCCGGTAATTTAGAAAGATACAAGCTCTATCCTTTTATAAAAGAAGAAATGAAAGACGCTTATGCTTTGGCTGATATAGTAATCAGCCGCGCAGGAGCAAACAGTTTGGCGGAAATTGTTGCTTTGCAAAAACCAAACATTCTCATTCCTCTTTCCACTTCTGCCAACAATCACCAACCCGAAAACGCAAAGTTTTTCGCCGAAAAAAACGCTTCTTTAATAGTTGACGAAACTGTTGATAATTCGCAGGATTTGGCTGATGCTATTCTCAAATTGCTGTCCGATAAAAATCTTCAAACTCAAATGAAACAAAATCTTGCTAAATTATCGCCCTCACAGAATGCTTCTCAGAAAATTGCGGAGGAGATAATAGAAAATTTTAAAACAAAATGAAACGAGTTACAAACTTGTTCTTGCTATAAAAAACTAAAAAATATCTATGGATTTAATAACTCTTGGTAAAAATTGCATCAAAGAAGCGATTGAAATACTTGATAAAAGTTCCGCTGAAATCGTTCAATTTAAGGGTCCGACGAAAAATGTTCAGATAACTGCGGATTTGGCAGCCGAAAAGACAATCATAAACATCTTGAAAAAAAGCGGATTTAGCTTTAATATTATTTCTGAGGAAGGGAAGCCAATAAAATCCGGAGAAAATCCGGAAATTGACGTTTACATTGATCCGTTGGACGGTTCCAGCTATTTTTTGACAGGCAATAAAAGGCTTTGCTGCACGGCTCTGATGTTTGTAAAAAAAGAAAAGGTGCTGGCTTCTTTTGTCGGAGACATTGTGACGGGAGATATATATTATTGTGATGAAAATTTTGCTTATTGCAACGGTCAAAAAATTTCCTTTTCCAAAAACAAAAAAGGAGAAAGATATTTTGTCGCCAGTTACGCTCCTAAAGGAAAAAGAATAAAAGAAGAGCTTCCAAAGCTCGCGGATTTGGCTCAAGAGAAAATAATGATAATAAATAACTCCGGTCCATTAGAGCAAGCCTTTGTGACTACCGGACAATTTGACGCTGTAGCAGATCTGTTGCCGATTAGTCTCTGGGATTATTGCGGATCCGCAATCGCTGAGAAGGCAGGAGCCATATTAACGGACATTGAAGGAAAACCTTTTCATTTCAGAAACATCAAACAAACTGCGATCACTGCCAGAGATGAGAAAATACATAAGATGCTTATTGAGGCGTTGAAGTGAAAGGTTTTTGAGCAGGGTATTTTACATTATCATGGTTGACATATTTTTTCGTTATGCTATGATGTTTTGTTGCTCTTTCACAATATAAATTATAAGCGGTTGAGTATTGGATAATAATAAAGTTTGTTTAATATTCGATATCCAGCTGTTTATAAAAGGAGGAATGTAATTATGAGAAAATTTTCTTTTTTAAAAAAGAAGCAGAAGAAAACTGACGAAGAAATTATGGAAGAAGTCAGAGAAATAAAAAAAAAGGCGGAACAGAAGGAATTGGACGAATGGATCAGAAAAGATGAAGAAAATGAGAGAATAATTCAGGAGGAAGTTGAAAGAGTTATAGAGGGATTAACAACACTATCAGCTCGTTGTCTTGAGGCAACAAAAAACGGAAGGAATTCGGTAAGAGTAATGAAATTAGAAAGGAGACATCTTTCAGGTAGCAAGTACAGTTTTAAAAAGTTGTCTTATCATTATTCACATTCATGGTTAGATCCTTATTCTAAGTATATTGATAACCCAGATATCCTAAATCTGATTTCGATACTTGAAAGCAAGGGTTTTAGGGTTTTCATAGAAATGCAAAAGCGCTACTCTAAAAATACAAACATAGATGAGTTGAAAGATTCACCTATAGAGTGGCTCAATCCAAACGCTTATTTATCTATCAAGATTGTAAGTTAATATGCGGAAGTTGCTTTATTTATCGTAATATACGATTAGGATTTTCTGCTATGGCTACAGCCATGATAGTAAAATATTATTTCATAGCATAAATGATATAGGAGGTAGGCAAATGAATTTAGAAAAAGCATTACATCTTCCGGAAGATCCGGGAGACAAAGGGCTCTTAGCTGCAACTCAGACAATTATCAGGTTTTGTCTGATCGGAATATTTTCCCTTTCCATTTGTTGCTTTGTTGTATAAAATGGGCGAATTAAGAACTGAAACTTCAGTTCTCGCCCTGTTTTTTTATTTCTAAAATAGAATCATTTGCTATTTTTGTTTTGTCATCTATTTGACAGATTAGGCTTTTGGAATTATGATTTGAGCAGTCATAAAAGACTAAACAAACGAGGTGATAATAAATGCCGGTAGAATTAATTGAGATGGCGCGAGGATTGGCGAGAACCGTCAAAAGCGCGCGAGGAAGGATCCTTATCAGCAAAGATGAATATTTGTATTTGCTGGAACAGAGAGCTCCACAAGGAACTGATATCAAAGGAGATGATTGGGTTTGGAATAAAGACTTAACAAAGACAATTTATCCCAGTCCGTTTGCGTCCCTTGTTGTCAATGAAAAGCGCGGAGGAAAAATTTTTAAGACGGCAATTTCTAATATAGGATTGGGTCGTCCAGGATTTACAGTTTTGGCTGATGGAAATGGATGTTATATCTATGACAACGAAGAAGACGAGATTCTTCCTGTTGTTTCTGTGGATCCAACATTCATCGCCAACAACGAAGTTCCGATAGATTTATTTGTCTATGGACTGAAAGGTACGGAACACTGGCTGTTGATAAATGATCTTTTGAAATCTCTGATCAGGAAAGGCATTCGGACAACGAACATAATGGGACACGCGCTCATCACCTATAATTATTTCTTCAATTATAGGAGGGTGGAAGGAGGAGCGGAAATTATTCCTCGCAATGCTGTTGTTACGGAACCATATCTGAACAGACCAACAAAAGACTCTGACGCACTTCTACTAAGCGCTTTGAGAAAACTGTCTCCTGAATTTTTCTTTAGCGATATGTCTGGCGGAGAAAATATCTTCAATGAGGAACGACTTGCAAGAGTAACGTCTTGTGAAATAGAGCCTCATTGCGCCGATGGTTGGATATTCGGTCCCAGAAGGTCGGTTTCGGAAGTTCTTCTGTCAATGAGAGAAGCATTGGAGATAGTTTCTTTAGAAGATATCTATGAGTTGCCGGAGGACGATCGCTCCAGAATAAGTGTTTTGAAGCTGATCAATGACCTCAATCACTTTGAACCATAACTCTAAGCAGGGAAAACAACCTCTGCTTTTTTTTGACTAAAATTCAATAATATAGTATTCTATAAATAAAGAAAAATTTTTAAATCTTAATTTGAAAATATGCAATTTGCTGTAGAAAAAGAAATAAATGAAATTCCTAAAGTTCTTAGAAAAAGAAGAAAAACTTCTTTGAAGAAATTTTCTTCTCTCTTAAAAGAGCCAATTTTAATTACGGGTATTTCAAGCAGCATTGATTTTCCCGGTTGGGGCGTAGAGAAATTAACTGATAAAATGGGTATTAACGTGAAGATTCGTTATACTAGTGAAGTTTCCGATTTGTCAGCAAATACGGTGATCGCCCTAAGTTTTTCCGGAGAGACCGAGGAAGCTATTCAGGTTCTGAAAAAAAGCAAAGCAAAAGTTAAAATAGCCATTACCGGCAACAAAAATTCAACTCTTGCGGAATATGCTACTCATGTAATTCCAATGATCTGCGGAGAACAAATCTCAGATATAGCGACAAAAACAGTAGTTGAGGAATATTACATTATCAACCAGTTAATTTTAGAGCAGTTTGGAAATTATAAACCGATCGAAGATAAAGAAATTAAACAGATCAAGCACAATCTAGAACTTGGATTTTCCAGAGAGATCATTAATAAGTTTGTATCCGCGAAAAGAGTGGTTATTATCGGTTCTCGAGGATTGTCCGAAGAAACGGAAACCAAATTTCAGGAATTGACCAAAACTCAAGCCGAGGCCATTTTGGGTCCGATAATTTTTTATAGCGCTGTTGAAGTCCTGACTCAAGGAGAGATAATTCTGATAATAGAACCGGAAAAAATGACTGATTATAACATTGCCTTGAAAAAAGCTGCGAGAGTCAGTGATATAATCTATATAAATAAATTAAAGATCATCGGCAGCGGTCGCTATAAATCATTAATAAGATATGCCGGTATTCTGAATTTTATTGCTAAAATTGGAAAGGCTAAAAGTTTGGACATTGACCATCCTGAAATTTTGATGAGAACAGTGAGAGGATTCAAGTCTCCACTTTTCAGAGATGTTAAAAATGTTGTTGTCTTCGGAGGAGGAAGCGGAATTCCTTCTCTGCTAAAAGCTTTTAAAAAATTAAGTCACAATGTTTGCGGTATCACTTCTATGGTAGATAGCGGAGGTTCAACAGGAAAACTGAGAAAAGACTACAAAGTTCTGGCAGCGGGAGATATTAGAAGATTAATAGCCGCTCTCTCTGATCATCCTAACGCCACTGAAATAATAAATCACCGATTTAAGGGCGGGGAGCTAAACAGCCATACTTTCGGAAATATTCTATTTGCCGCCTTGGAAAGAGTAAACGACTTCAAGTCTAGCAAGGAAGAAATAGAGAAAATGCTTGGGGCAAAAGGAAAAGCTTTTCCAGCGACTACGGATAATCCTACGCTTTATGCAGAACTGGAAAATGGACAGATTCTAGAAGGAGAAGATGAAATAGACACTCCTCTGAGAAATCCATTCTTGAAAATAAAAAAAGTTTGGCTAAAGCCACGATCAAAAATTTATCCGGACGCGCAAAAAGCGATCTTAAATGCTGATATTATTGTTATCGGACCAGGAGACCTCTATTCTTCTTTAATTCCAAATTTTTTAGTAAAGGGGATTCCGGAAGCAATAAAAAAAAGTAAAGCCAAGAAAGTTTTTGTTTGTAATGCGATGACAAAACTAGGAGAGACATATGGATATAATGTTTCCAAATTTGTCTCAGAAATTGAAAAATATTTAGGAAAAGATGTTTTAGATTTTGTTGTTTATAATCAGAGGGT
The DNA here is from genome assembly GCA_023137595.1 of Minisyncoccota bacterium. GTDB lineage: Bacteria > Patescibacteriota > Minisyncoccia > JAHIHE01 > JAGLIN01 > JAGLOZ01. Next base: position 6,035 of record JAGLOZ010000027.1, read on the forward strand.
TCCTTCCATGGAGACAGTTCGAGAGTATCAAAAAGAAGAACCCTTTGTCTTTGACTATGTAAAATTTGATAGAAAAAATCTTTCTAAAAGAGTAAAACCGGAAATAGTTGGCGCTGACTTGTTTATTAACCCAAACGGTCCGATACTTCACGACCCGGATGTTCTGGCAAAAATTATTTTATCTTTCAATCTGAAAATATGAAGTTTGCCATAGAAAAAGAAATAAATGAAATCCCTAAGATTCTTAGAAAAAGAAAAAAGATTTCTTTGAAGAAGTTTTCTTCTCTTTTAAAAGAGCCTATTTTGATAACAGGAATTTCAAGCAGTATTGATCTGCCTGGCTTAAATGCCGTATCAATCGCGGATAAACTTGGTGTCAACGTAAGAGTTCTTTATGCCAACGAAGTAGAAAACTTTTCAGCTAACACTTTGATCGTTATCAGCCATTCAGGAGAAACAGACGAGATCGTCAGAGTTTTAAAAAATAGCAAAGCAAAAGTTAAAATTGCCATTACAAGCAATAAAAACTCCATTATAGCAAGACTTGCTACTCATGTAATTCCAATGATCTGCGGAGATCAGATTTCAAATATGGCGACAAAAACCGTAGCCGAGCAATATTACATTGTCAGTCAATTAATTACGGAAAAGTTTGGCGCTTATCATCCTATAAAAGAAGAAGAAATTAAACAGATTGAAGAAAATTTAAAACTTGATTTCTCTGAAGATTTAACAAATAAATTCGTAAAAACAAAAAGAGTTGTCATTGTTGGTAATCGAGGATTGTCTCAGGAATTGGAAACTAAATTTGAAGAAATAGCCAGAACTCAAGCCGAGACTGTTTATGGCCCGATAATTTTTGATAGCGCGATTGAAGTTTTGACTCAGGGAGAAATAATTTTAGTTTGCGATCCGGAAAAAATGAGAAATTACAGAGAGCTTTTAGCAAAAACTTCAAGAGCTAAAGAAATTATTTATGTTGATAAATTCGGAATTAAGGCAAAAGGAGATTACAAGCCGATAATAAGATACGCTGGATTTTTAAAATTTATTGTTAAAGTTGGAATCGCGAAAGATTTGAATGTTGATCATCCAGAAGTTTTTATCAGGACGCATAAAGGACTTTATTTACAAAATTCTTCAGTAAAAAGAGTAGTTATCATTGGTGGGGGAAGCGGCATTATCCCATTACTAAAGGCTTTTAAAAAATTGGGTCAAAATCTTTGGGGAGTTACTTCGATGGTGGATAGCGGTGGATCTACGGGGAAGTTAAGAAGATCGTATGATGTATCTCCAGCGGGAGATATTAGAAGAATTATTGCCGCTCTTTCTGATAATGTAGGTATGCTGGAGTTAATAAATTATAGATTTAAAGGCGGTGAACTGGATACTCATACGCTTGGAAATATTCTATTGGCAGCGCTTGAAAAAACAAGAGGAATAGAAGAGGGCAAGGAAGAAATTGAAAGATTGCTTGGGGCAAAAGGAAAAGCTTTTTCTGTTACTTTGGATAAATGCAATATATACGCGAAATTAAAAAATGGGCATATCCTGAATGGAGAGAGTGAAATAGATTTGCCGTTGAGAAATCCATTCTTAAAAATAAAGAAAGTTTGGCTTAAGCCAGAAGTAAGAATTAGTGAAAAAGTAAAAGAAGCGCTTTTGGGCGCGGATTTTATTGTGATTGGACCGGGGGATCTTTATTCTTCTCTAATGCCGAATCTATTAGTCAAAGGAATAGCAGAAGCGATGAAAAAAAGTAAGGCGAAAAAGGTTTATGTTTGCAACGCGATGACAAAACTTGGCGAAACGACTACTTATACTGTATCTGATTTTGTTAATGAAGTTGAAAAATATTTAGGGAAAAATATTTTAGATTATGTAATATATAATCAGAAAATTCCGTCAAGAACCAAAATCTCTGAATATCAGAAAGAAAGCCACCTTGTTTATGATTATGTAAAATTTGATAGAAAAAAACTTTCCAAAAAAATAAGTCCAAAAATAGTTGGCGCTGATCTATTCCTTGACGCAAACGGTCCAATAGTTCATGACCCAGATGTTTTGGCAAAAATTATTTTATCTTTAATCTAATCTGCAATGAGAAAAGAAATAGTTTGTTTTGGCGGTGGAAGCGCAATTTCAAAAACGACATTAACCGGTCTGAAAAAATATTCCGTAAAATTATCCGCTATTTCTTCCATGCTTGATAGTGGCGGATCCAGCGCTCAATTCAGGATAGACTTCAAAACTCTGCCAGCAGGCGATATCAGAAGACACCTTATCGCTCTTTCTGATGCCCCTTCTTGGAAGAAAGAACTCTTTGGTTTGCGAATTGGACGGGAAATCTTTGATGGGGGACACAAGGGTCATTCTTTCGGTAATATTTTTGTGAGCGGGTTAGAACATATCTTTCAGGATTTTGAAAAAGCAATGGAAATTTCGCACGAATTTTTGGAAATAAAAGATCACAAAGCTCTTCCTGCTACAATAGAACAAAGTCATATTTACGCAATTTTAGAAAATGAAGAAGTTGTTTTTGGGGAAGATGAAATTGATGTTCCTCAAAGACATGATCCAAAATTAAAGATCAAAAAACTTCTTTTAACTAAAAAAGTTAAAGCATATTTGCCTGCTATAGATGCTATTTCTAAAGCCGATCTGATCGTGATCGGTCCGGGTGATCTATATTCATCTTTGTTGCCGTGTTTTTTGCCAGATGGAATTGCAGAAGCATTGCAGAAAACAAAAGCAAAAAAAGTATTCGTTTGTAACACTATGACCAAGCACGGTGAAACAAACGGCTTTTCTGTTTTGGATTTTTCTGATAAAATGGAAAAATACATAGGCTGTCCTTTGGATTTTGTGATCTATAATAAAGAAATCTCTTCAAAAGAAAGAATTGACGAACACAAGAAAAATGCAGTGGGAATCTTAGAGCCAGTAAAAATAGATAAAGAACTGGATGATAAGAAATTTATAGGCAATAATATTTTAATAAAAGACGGTCCGATATTTCACGATCCGGAGATTTTGGCGAAATTAATAATGTCATTGTAAATTAGTACCAGGTATTTAGTATCAAGTATCAAGCGTTTAATACTAAATACATAATTCTAAATATTTAACACTAAAAATATGCAAGCAATTATTCTCGCTGCTGGCGAGTCATCGCGTTTTTGGCCATTGTCAGAAAAAAAACATAAGTCCCTTGTTAAAATAATGGGCAAATCTTTGATTGAGTGGACAATTGAGGCAATTAAACGTGCGGGGATAAAAGATATTATCATTGTCCAGTCGTCAGATTCTAATCTTGAGAAATATTTGGGAGACGGCTCTTTTTCTGGAGTCAAACTTTCTTATGTAACGCAAGAAAAAGCAAAAGGAATGGGCGACGCTATAATGAAAACTGAGTCTTTAATTAAAGAAAATAATTTTTTTGTTTTGAATCCGTATGTTTTCAACGCGGATGACTTTTTAAATCTAATGATCAAAAAACAAAAAAACACTGGCACAAATTTGGTTCTTTTGGGAGCTAAAACAGATAAACCCTGGAATTATGGAATCTTAGAATTAAAAGATGACAAAGCCCTCTCAATGGTTGAAAAACCGGAAGCAGGCAAACAACCATCTGATATAAAAGTTGTTGGAATCTATCTATTGCCAAAAGACTTTTTTGGTTATTATAAAAGAGTTAGAGAGCATGACTACGCCTATGAAGACGCTTTAGCATTATATATGAAAGAGAAAAATGTCAAAGTGGTGATTACGGAAAAGACAACTCCGACTTTGAAGTATCCGTGGGATTTGTTTGAAGTTAGCAGAATGATAATGGATAGTTTTGTTAGGAAGCAAAAAATTCATAAGAGCGTTAAAATTGCCAAAAGTGCGATTATAGAGGGATTAGTTATTATAGAAGAAAATACGATTATTTTTGAAAACGCGGTAATTAAAGGTCCTTGTTATATCGGTAAGGGCTGTACGATCGGCAACAACACTCTCATTAGAAAATACACAAATTTGGAAGATGGAGTTTTGATCGGCGCCAATGCGGAAGTAACACGAAGCATTTTTCAATCTCGCAGCCATATTCACGCAGGCTTTTTCGGTGATTCTATCATTGGCGAAGATGCGCGAATCGGTTCTGGCGCGATCACAGCTAATGTCAGAATGAACCGCAAGGAAATTAATCCCTTTGTGAAAAATAAGCGGGTAGAAACAAAGCTCACGGCGCTTGGCGCGATCATCGGTGATAATACGCATCTCGGCGTAGCGGTAAATTTAATGCCAGGAGTACTGATTGGAACGGATGTTCAAATCGGACCTAATACTTTGGTTCGCGAGAATGTGCCATCCAATAAAATTTATTATGCGGAATTTAAAGGAATTATTACTTCTAAGGATATAAAAGAAAAATAACGATTTTTTCTTGGAGTAAGAGTCTGTTTAAAAATTCTACCGGGTAGATTCAAGCCCTCGCTTGAACCGTTTAGATGAGCTATTTCTGGCGCGAGCAAGGGCTCGCGCCTACCCGAAAATAAACTTTTTAAACAGGCTCTAAGAGCTTTAGCCCGATAGTCAGACTATCGGGCTAAAGCTCTTATTCTAAAAATTCTAAAACTAATTTGTTTGACCTAAATCGGTTAAAATGCTAATCTAAAAGCAGGATAATTTATTTATCGTGTTTTTATGTTGAATTCTCAAGTAGATGAAATTAAATCAAGATTGAGCGTTGAGGAGGTTATTTCTGGCTATCTTCAGATTCAAAGAGCAGGAAGAAATTGGAAAGCTAAATGTCCATTTCACAATGAAAAAACCCCGTCTTTTATGGTAAGTCCGGAACGTCAAATGTGGTATTGCTTTGGATGCAATGAAGGAGGGGATATTTTTACTTTTGTTATGAAAATGGAAGGATTGGAATTTCGAGACGCGTTAAAACTGCTTGCCGAGAAAGCCGGAGTCCGGCTTGAGCGTTGCAGTTATGACAACAGCGGAGAAAAAAGCAGAGTACTGGAAGTTCTTGATGTTTCCAGAAAGTTTTATGAGGAGTGCCTGAAAATAAAAACAGGCAAGAAAGCATTTGAGTATTTACGAGACAGAGGGCTTTCAAGAAATATAATAGAAAAGTTTCAACTCGGCTACGCGCCTGATTCATGGGATTTATTAAGCAAATTTCTACAGAAAAAAGGTTACCGGGAAAGTGAAAATTTTTCTGCCGGAATGACCGTTAAAAAAGATCGAGGAGGATATTATGACAGATTCAGAGGAAGGATAATGTTTCCCGTTAGCAATGCGAGCGGACAAACCGTCGGATTCAGCTCTCGTGTGATGCCTGGCACAGATGAAAGTCAAGCAAAATATATAAACACTCCGGAAACAGTAATTTATAATAAAAGCAGAGTTTTATACGGGCTTGATAAAGCCAAGGTGGAAATAAGAAAAAAAGATCTGTGTATAATGGTTGAAGGAAATATGGATGTTATCGCGTCGTTTCAAGCTGGCGTTGAAAATGTAGTTGCAACTTCCGGAACAGCGCTAACAGCAGACCAGCTAAGAATTATAAAAAGATACACGGATAATATCGCTTTTTCTTTTGATATGGACTCTGCCGGAATCAAAGCGGCAGGACGAGGAATAGAATTGGCCTTGCAAGAGGGAATGAATATAAGCGTTATAACCGTTCCGGAAGGAAAAGATCCGGCAGACTGTGTGAAAAATAATCCCGATCTGTGGAAAGAAACGGTTAAAACCCCAAAGGCAATTATGGAGTTTTATTTTGAAAGTATCTTCGCAAAATATGACGCGAACGAGATTGAAGGAAAGAAAAAAATAGCGGAAGAGCTTTTGAATGTTATATCTAAGATCTCAAATAAAATTGAACAAAATCATTATATAAAAAAACTTTCAGAAAAATTGAAAATTGATGAAAAAGCGATTCTTGATTCCCTGATCGCTTTAGAGCAAGATCGATCCGGTTTTAGAGATCAACCTAATAAAAATAATTCAGAAAAGAAAAAAGAAGTCAGCAAAGAAGAGCAACTTCAAAAAAGAATACTGGGATTTATAATACTATATCCTCATTTTTTCGGAGATCTATTTGCAAATTTGGACAATTTCTTGCTTAACAAAAGAATTAAAAAAATTTATGAGATGATAAAGAATTTATACGCTGAAAAGAATAAATTAAATGATGAAATTCTTGCTAAATTAAAAAAAGAAATATCAACAGAGGAAGAAAATAAAAACGAAAAAGACAGTTTATTGTACTTATGGGATGTATCCGCGCTTAGCATTGAATCAGAGCTTGAGAGAATAGATGATGTTCACAAAGAAGCAGAAGCTTGTATTATTAATTTAAAAAAAATAGTGCTAGAAAGAGAACTAGAGAAGATCGCTTTTAAAATAAAAAATGAAGGGGATGACGCGAGTAAAGAGGATATGCAAACGCATAAAAAATATACTGACGAGCTTAATGATCTGGATATATAATTTGTCTTAAACTCACGATTCAACAATACAATATTGCTGTCATTCTGAACTCGTTTCAGAATCCACGGTATATTACAACAAATATAACCTATAAATCATCAAATAGTTTTACAAGGATGAAAGCTATATTTTATTAAATTATACTAATTTGTTAAAATAATTCCATTATTTATGTCATTCCCGCACTGAACTAAATTTAGCATAAACTCCGACGGGAATCCAGTTTATCTCAAAAAATAATACTTTTCGTATAATTTTTAAATTTGTAAAAGAGGAATTATAAAAACAATTTATCAAAAATACAAATCTAAATTTAGCAGTTCAAGGATGCTGAAATAAGCTTGTTCTGAGCTTTCCGAATGGATTCAGCAAGACAAATTCAAAATTTGTTTAATGTTTCGGCAAGCTTAAAGTAAAACATAGACTTATGGTGACAATCTAACAATCTAACAATTTATTTCAATATAACCATTTAACAGTTTAATATTTATGAAAACAAAAAAAGTAAACAAAAAAGAAATATCAAAAAACAAATCAAAAACTGCAAGGAAAAAAGTTGTTTCAAAAACTGTTGCGAAAAAAACTGAAAAGAAAAAAAAGGTTTCTGCTAAAAAATCCAGAAACTCTAAAAAGAAGACGAGTGTAATTTCTAAAAGTAAAAAATCCGTAAACGAACCAAGAAAGAAAAAAATAACAAAAAAAACGCAAAAAATATCTGTAAAATTAAAAGCAATAACTAAGAAGAGAGCTGGTTTGAAAGCAAAAGACATAACAAGAAAAAGCAAGAAGACAGCAATTAAAAAGGAGACTATAAGCATTGATAGCCAAATTACAGAATTAATAAGTAGAGGAAAAACAAGAGGATTTGTTACGGAAGAAGAAATTATACATATTATTCCCGATATTGAAAACGACATAGAACAACTTGAAACGCTATATGAAAAACTTGAGCAAGAGAACATCAGAGTTGAAAGTATTGTTGAGATAATTGATGTTTCCGAAAACAAGGAAGATGAAAGCAAGAAAAGCAAAAAGGAGGTTGAAAAAGAAATTAATGAATTATCTCTTGATAATATATCAAATGATTCCGTTCAAATGTATCTTCGGGAAATAGGAAGAGTTCCTCTTTTGACCAGAGAAGAAGAGGTTGTGTTGGCAAAAAGGAAAGAAAAGGACGATGTTGCGGCAAAACAGAATCTTGCCGAAGCGAATCTTCGCTTGGTCGTGAGTATTGCAAAAAAATATGTTGGGAGAAGCGCTAATTTAAGCTTATTGGATCTAATTCAAGAAGGGAACATCGGTTTATTCAGGGCTGTAGAAAAATTTGATTATAGAAAAGGATATAAATTTTCAACTTACGCGACATGGTGGATTCGTCAGGCGATCACGAGAGCTATCGCAGATCAGTCTCGTACTATAAGGATCCCGGTTCATATGGTTGAAACAATAAATAAATTCTCTCAAACAACAAGACGTCTTGTTCAGGATCTAGGACGCGAACCAATGCCGGAAGAAATTGCTTCTGAAATGGGAATTGAAGTTGAAAAAGTCAGGCATATTATGAAAATCTCCCAAGACACAGTTTCGCTTGAAACTTCTATCGGCGAGGACGATGATGACAGCACTCTTCGTGATTTTATAGAAGACACGGACACCGTTCTTCCTTCGCAAACCGCAGGCAGACAATTGCTCAAAGAATATATAAAAGAAATTCTCGTAGAACTTTCCCCGAGAGAACAAAAAATATTGAAGCTTCGCTTCGGACTTGAAGACGGAGTCGCGCATACTTTGGAAGAAATTGGACAGGAATTTGGAGTAACAAGAGAAAGAATCCGCCAAATTGAAGCAAAAGCTCTTGAAAAAATAAGAAAACACAAAGAGTCAAAGAAGTTGATTGATTATTAAAATAAATTGTTAAATTGCTGTATTGCTAAATTGTTATACATAGCACATGACAGCAAAGTGATTTGTTTTGTTTGAATGTTTATATGTAAAAATGTTTAAATGATGATTGCGTGTGTTGACGAAATGAAGTTTTGATAGTATATTATTATAGTGGTTTTACTTATAGAATCTTTTGAAATTTTATAGAGCAAATAGATATTAATTGTTTTGCTTTAGGGATCCGTCCAAAGCGAAACAATTTTGTTTTACAAAAAATCACGTATATTCCGCGATAGCTCAGTGGTAGAGCAGTTGGCTGTTAACCAATTGGTCGGGGGTTCGAATCCCTCTCGCGGAGCAAATCAAAATAACCGCCTATCTAAGCGGTTATTTTTTATAACCCTTAATAGGATTCGAACTTATGGGTGTATTTATATTTGTTATTGTGATAAAATAAAATAAACAGTAGAATAATAAAGACTCAAGAAAAAGGTACCTGACCCCTTTTATTTCCCTAGTTTGATGAAAAGTTATAAAGATAATAAAAATATAAAAATTGTGTATTTGTGCAAGATGGATGAGAAAAAAATCTACAATGGTTTGTTGAAAAATAAAAATAATTGTTGGATTGCGGGCAATACAAAAGAGGTGGACACGATATTATTGTCAGCCAAGGCATTGTGCTCTTATGGTCAATATTTTATTAGAGAAACGGTGAAGCATGGGTTTGAGTGTATAAATACTGAGGATAATTTTAATAAGAAAATGCAGGATGCAATAGAGTATTTAAGGAAATAATTTTGCTATATGGAGTCATTAGATAAATTTGCAATAAATCCAACCAATGAATTTCATATTCTGCGACATTTTGAGTTTGTTGATGATTCTTATAAGGCAACCTTACTCAATAAGCCTTATTGGTATTATGACTATTCACAGAAAAAGTATATTTCGTCATACATTTCTCAAGATGATATAGAATATGCGCTTGAAACTATAGGAACAAAATTTGATAAAAATATAACTGGAATTGAAAATCCAAAAAAACTTTTAGAATTAATTAAGGAAAAATTTACACAATTAATTTTAAGTAATAAAGTTGATTGGATTCCTGAGAATGAAAAGGGGCTTTTTGCGTTTACTTTTGAATTCGATTTTTCTGTTGGAAAAATGAATTGCTTGTCGGTGGGGAACTTGAGTGCTGGTGATAAGAAAAATATTAAACCCACCCATCGAAGTAGGTGCATTGGCGAAAGTGATGTCGTAGTTAATACGATTACGGGAATAAAATTGCAGGCCACCAAAATGATTTATGTTGAACTCGTTGAAACAGGACAACTTCCTTTTTTTGCAATCACTTCATTCCCGGATTGTTCCGCAAACAGTATTCCGCCAAATGATGATATAGTCTTTGCATTATAGTTTCTAAAAAACAGTATATATTAATTTTATGATTGGATTAAAAAGAGGAACGGTAAAATTAACCGCGCACCATAAGCAATGGCACAAGCTATTTGAAGTCTAGAAAAAATTATTGCTCACAATATTGGCAAATGGCAATGTTGTAATCGAGCATGTTGGCAGTACTGCGGTTGAGGGTGTTGTGGCAAAACCAATAATTGATATGGGGTGGATTAAAGGGGTCAGGTACCTTTTGTTCGCAAATGTAATTATTTCTTTGATTTGCATCGTCAGGAAAAAGGTT